>JAEUHO010000255.1 GCA_016795345.1 Planctomycetia bacterium
GCACGAGGTGCATCGGGGAGCCCGCGAGGACGAGCCCCGACGGGTCGACGACGACGCCGGCGACGTCGCCCTCCTGCTCCGGCATCGCGAACTCCTGCCCCTGAAAACTCGCCTTGGCGGCGATCACGAGGCGGACGTGCACGATCGCGGGCGCGACCTTCTCGGCGAGGACCGCCGCGGCGGTCTCGCCCGGCGACCCGGCCCGCGCGACGGCGGCGACGGCGAACAGGGCGGCGCAGACGGCGATCCCCGCCGACGCGAGGCCCGTGCGGCGGCGCGGGCTCACTTCGGCTGCTCCGGCGTCGGCGCCGTCGGCGCGTCCGTGGGCTTGTCGGCCGGCTTCTCGGTCGGCTTCTCGGTAGGCTTCTCGGTGGGCTTCCCGGCCGCGGGCTCCGCGTCCTTGGCGGGCGCGTCGGCCGGCGCGGCCTTCGCCTTCTCCACGGCCTCGGGGACGCGCTTCTTCGCCTCCGCGAGGCTCCGGCGCACGACCTCGAGCGGCAGCAGGAACGTCCCCTCGCCGCCGCCCTCCTCGTCGTCGTCGGCGAGGCTGCCGCTCTGCGTGGCCGAGACGCCGACGGGACGGCCCGCCGCGTCGAGCACCGGCGCGCCGACCAGCGGCGTGTCGCCGCCGAGCTGCCACATCGGGCGGGGCTTCTCGACGCGGGCCACGACGTAGTGCCGCCCCGTGGCGGGCGCGTGGTCGAACGCGCGCCCCGTGCGCCAGACCGACTGGAGGTCCTGGCCGAGCACGGGGTCGGCGCCGACGGAGAGGTCGACGGCCGCGACGGGCGCCTCGAGGCCGAGCACCTGCAGCCACGCGAGGTTGAGGACGCGGTCGCGCGCCACCACGACGGCGTCGCGGTCCTTCGGGTCGCCCGCGAACGTGACCTTCAGGTCGGTCGCCTTCTGCGCGCCGTCGCCGAGGTAGTCGTTGCCGAGCACGAGCAGGCCCGACGGGTCCACCACGGTGGCGACGGCCTGGTACGGCATCTCGCCGTCGGCCCACTTGAGGACGTACCGCACGTTGACCACCGCCGGGGCGACCTTCGCGAGGAGGTCCGGCGCGGACATCGGGGCGGGGCGGTCCTCGGCGCGCGCGCCACGCGCGGCCACGAGGAGCAGGAGCGTGGCGAGGGCCGCGCGGCGGGACGACGACATGGGAGCCTCCGGTCCGGGATCATACGGGCGCGACGCGGGCTCGGCGCCCCGGACGGGGCCGGTCCGACGACCGGGTCAGCGGGGCGCCGGCGCCCCCTCCGGGACCCCGTCCTTCGGCGCGAGGTCCTTCGGAGCCGGGTCCTTCGGCGCGGGTTCCTTCGGGCCGGGCTCCTTCGGAGCCGGGTCCGCGGGCGACGCCGGCTTGTCGCCCTCGCCGTCCTTCTTCGTCTCGGCGGCCTTCTCGAGGGCCGCGGGGACGCGCTTCTGCGCGGCCTCGAGGCTCTTGAGCACGGGCGCGAGGGGCAGCGCGAACACGTCGTGGTGCGAGCCCCCGTCCTCGTCGGCGCCCTCGGCGCTCTGCTGGTTCGTGAGCACCGCCACGGCGTTGCCCGCGAGGTCGAAGACGGGCAGGCCGGCCTCGCTGAACTCGCCGGTGAAGTCCCACATGCGACGCGGGGCCTCGATCCGGCAGGTGAGGTAGAGCCGTCGCACCGCGGGGGCGTAGTCGAACCCGCGGCCGGTGCGCGTGACCCCGTACAACGTCTCGCCCAGGCGGGGCTCGGTGGGCCGGGCGGCGGCGGCGGCCGCGAGGTCGACGAAGCGGAAGGGCCGCCCCTCGCCCGGCAGGATCCGCACGTAGGCGAGGTCGAGCGCGGTGTCGCGGGCCACGAGGACGGCGGGCCACTCCTTCGGGTCGCTGCCGAAGAGCACCTTCACGTCCACGAGCTTCGCGTCGCCGCCGCCGACCTCGGCCCCGGAGACGAGGATCAGGCCCTCGGCGTCCACGACGGCGCCGTGGGCCCACGACGGGTCCTCGTAGCCCCCGTCGTACTTCAGCAGGAACTGCACCGTCACGATGAACGGCGCGGTGCGCTCGAGCGCGGCCTCGAGGTCGCCCGTCGGCGCGGCCGGCGCCACGGGCGCGGAGACCGGCGGCTCGGCGGACGCCCGGCGGGCGCCGGGGACCGACGCGACGACGAACGCCGCCGCGGTCGTCGCGAGCGCGGCCGCGACGACGAGGGTCCGGGCCCGCGCGGGCGCCCCGTTCACTTCGGCGACTCCGGGGCCTTCGGCGTCTCGGGCGCCTTCGGGGCCTCCGGCGCGGTCGTCGGGGCCTCGGGCTTCGGCGCGTCGGCGTCGGCCTTCGCGGCCTTCGCCTTCTCGACGGCCTCGGGGACCCGCTTCTTCGCCTGCTCGACCGAGCGGTTCACCGCGTCGAGCGGGAGCAGGAAGAGGCCCATGTCCTGGCCGCCGAACATCCCGCCCTCGTCGGCGCCCTCGACGCCGCGCTGCTGCACGGGCACGCCGACGAGCTTGCCGGCGACGTCGTAGAGCGGGAGGCCGACGAGGCCGCCGCTCGCGTCGTCGAGCGACCACATCGGGCGCGGCTTGTCGACGCGGCCCGACACGAACACGCGGCCGAGGACCGGCGCGGCGTCGAAGCCGCGGCTGCGGCGCGAGACGCCGTAGAGCGTGGCCCCCACCTTGGGCTCGGCGCCCGCGGCCAGGTCGGCCGCGACGAGCGCGCCCTCGGGCGCCACGATCTGGACGAACGCGAGGCCGAGGTTGCTGTCGCGGGCGACGAGCACCGCGTCGTGCTCCTTCGCGTCGCTGCCGAACAGGACCTTGAAGTCCATCGGCGTCGTCACGAGGTCGGAGCCCCCGCCGCGGCGGCGCATCATCATGCGCAGCATCCCGCCGCCCGGCTCGAGCGAGTCGTTGCCGAGCATGACGAGGCCCGCGGCGTCCACGACGACGCCCCGGGCGTCGGCGTTGGTCTCCTGGTCCCCCATCTGCGGGTGGCGCATCTTCACCACGAACTTCACGGTGACGACGGTCGGGGCCTTCGCCTCGAGGAGCGCCGCGGCGGTCGCCTCGTCGCCGGCGAGGGCGGGGAGGGCGGGCGCGCCGAGCGCGAGGCCGGCGACGAGGGTGGCGAGGGCGAGCGTGGAGCGCTTCACGGGGTCACTTCCCTTCCTTGCCGTAGGTCGTGACGAACACGAAGTTCGTCCGGTAGCCGCGGCGCACGAAGATCGAGACGATGGAGGGCTTCCCCTCCTTGATCCGCTTCACCGCGGCGTCGAAGCCCGCGATGTCGTCCACGGGCTCGTCCTGGATGCGCAGGATGAGGTCGCCGCTCGAGAGGCCGCCGAGGCTGGCCCACCCGCCGCGCGTGACCTCCGTGACGACGACGCCCTTCTGGTCGAGCGGCCAGCGGTTCTCGACGCGGTCGAAGAACACGATGGAGCGGACCTTGTACTCGAGGTCGGGGTCCGACGAGGTCTTGGCCTCCGACGCCGTGTTCGGCGTCTCCTCGAGCACCACCGACAGCTCCGTCGGCTTGCCGTCGCGGACGACCGTCAGCTTGGCGGTCTCGCCGACGCTCATGTTCTCGATGCGGCGCTTGAGCACCTCGGCGTCCTGGATGCGCGAGGCCTTCAGGTCGCTGCCGTTCATGGCCGTCAGCACGTCGCCGACGAGGAGCCCGGCCTTCGACGCCTCCGTGCCCGGGTAGACCTGCGTGATGCGGAACCCGCGGAGGTCCTTCGCGCCCAGCGCCGTCGCGACGTCGGGGGTCACGACCTGCGTCGAGACGCCCAGCCACGCCTTCGGCAGCTCGGCGCCCAGCGACTCCGGCGGCTTCTTGCTCGTGTCGAGCACCGTCACGAGGTCGTCGTTGCCGCGGCGCATGCGGACGCGGATGCCCGGCTTCTTGCCGAGGCCGTCGGCGATGGCCTTGAAGGAGGCGATGTCGGTGATCGGCTTGCCGTCGAGCTCGACGAGCACGTCGCCCGCGTTGAGGCTCGGCTTGGCGTCGTCGGCCGGGAAGCCCGGGCGGACGCCGGTGACCAGCACGCCGTCCTTGCTCGGCCAGCGGCGGAACAGCGCCATGGGGCCCGTGATCTCGCGGACCGACAGGCCGAGGTTCTTCACCGGGTGCTCGTCGCCGAGGTAGCGCTCCATGCGCACCACGCCGACGGTCATGCTCTTCTCCTCCTTGCCGCGGAGGACGCGCACCGTCACCTGCCGGCCGGCCTCGAGGTCGGCGAACGCCTTGTACAGGTTCGGCACGTCCTCGAAGTAGACCGCGTCCGTCGCGGCGCCGTCCACCGACAGCATCACGTCGCCGGGCTGGATGCCGGCCTTGTCGGCGGGGCCGCCGGGCTGCGTCGACGACACGAGCGCGCCCGACTTGCGGCCCATCTTCTCGACGGGGAACACCGTCACGCCGAGCCAGCCGCGGCGCACCTCGCCGTGGGTCAGCGCCTGGTTGAGCACGTGCGACGCGAGGTTGCTCGGGATCGCGAAGCCGACGCCGCTGCCGCCGAGCTCGTTGATGCCGACGACCTCGCCGCGCAGGTTGACGAGCGGGCCGCCGCTGTTGCCCGGCAGGATGAGCGCGTCGTGCTGGATCCACCGCGTGAAGAGGCCCGTCACCTGGCCCTCGCCGAGGTCCATGTCGTCCATGTCGGAGCCGGTGAACGACGTGAACACGCGGCTCGGGTTGCCGACGATGCCGAGCGTCATCGACGACGACAGCGTGAGCGGGTTGCCCATGGCGAGGACGGGCTCGCCGACGGCGAGGCGCGCCGAGTCGCCGATCTTGGCGAACGGGATCGGGAGGTTCTTGTCCTTGCGCGTCTCGAGCTTCAGCCGGAGCACCGAGAGGTCGGTCAGCGGGTCGTGCGCGACGACCTCGGCCTCGATGGCCTCCTTGCTGGGCAGGCGGCAGACGAGGTTGCTCGACTCGCCGGCCACGTGGTAGTTGGTCAGGACGTGCCCCGCGGGGCTCACGATGACGCCCGAACCGGCGCTCGGGAACCGCTCGACGCGCCCGCCCGAGAAGCCCATCGAGACGACCGCGATGTTGACCAGGGCCGGGTAGACCTGGTCGCGGGCGAACTCGACCTGCTCGTGGGCCTTGACCGTCTCCTCGGCGCGGGCCGGGACGACCGGCAACGCGACGACGGCGAGGCCCGCCGCCAGCAACTTCAGACGACGCATCGGTGGATTCCTCTCGGGGGGAACACGACGGGACGGGAACGGGCGGAAGGGTCCGACTCTACCCCCCGGGGCAAACACCGGCCACGGGAGGCCGGAGGCCGCGCAGGTCGGCTCCCACCCGACACCCGGACGATGCGGCGAGCGCCCAAGTTCCGACGATTCCGGTCCCCCGGTCCCCCTCGCGGGACCGCGAGGCCCGCTCGCCTGCGGCCGGCCCGCGAACGGCCCGCGACCCGGCCCGCCACGGAGGGCCGGCGGCCGGCCACGGGCCCGGATCGAGGCAGCCGGGGGTCCCCGTGGTAAGAGTCGGACGTCCCGGGCGCTCCGCCCCACGGACGGGCCCGCCATCGTGACGGCACCCGCCCGCCGCGCCGCCCCGCCCCCGGGGTCCGCGCGCGCCGATGTTCGTCCACCAGGCCCACTCGTTCCAGGCCCAGGCGCGCCTCGCGATCACCCTCTCGTGGGTCGCCGGGTACACGAACGTCCTGACGTTGCTCACCTGCGGCCAGGCGACGAGCCACGTGAGCGGGACGGTGTCGCAGCTCGGCCTCGACGTCGGCGCGGGGTACTGGGGGCCGGCGGCCTACATGGGCGCGCTCCTCGGGGTGTTCGTCGCGGGCGCGGCCGTCTCCGGCTTCCTGACCGAGCTGGCGCGCCAGCGGCGGTGGGCGTCGGTCTACGTCCGCCCCATGGTCGTCGAGGCGCTCGCGCTCGCGGGCTTCGCCCTCCTCGTGGACTGGAACATCCTCGGGATCTTCGGCGGCGAGACGGCCCGCCTCTGGCTGACGCTGCTGCCGGCGTTCGCCATGGGCCTCCAGAACGCGACGGTGACGCGGATCAGCGGCGGCGTCGTGCGCACGACCCACGTGACCGGCGTCGTCACCGACCTCGGGATGGAGGCCGCGATCTGGGTGACGGCGCGCCTGGCCCGGCCGCCCGGGGTCCCGCCGCCGACGACGGGCCAGGGCGCGTTCGCGACCGGGTGGCGCGTGCTCCTGCTCGCGAGCATCGTCGGGAGCTTCGCCCTCGGCGGCGGGCTCGGCGCGCTCGCGCTCGCGTCGTTCCCGACGCTCTCGATGGTCCCGCCCGTCGCGTTCCTGACGTGGATCATCGTCCTCGACCTGCTGCGGCCGATCGCCTCGTCGCGGACCGACGCGGAGGTCGGCGGCACGCTGCACACCGCGCTGCCCCCGGAGGTGATCGTCCACCACATCGCGGGCCGCCGCGGCCGCTTCGGCCGCCGGCTCCGCCTGCCGGACCTGATCGCGTGGGCCGACCGGCTCGACGCGCGGGTGCGGGTCGTCGTGCTCGACATCGCGGGGATCGAGGACCTCGACGCCGACGGCACGTCCGAGCTGCGCGCGGCCGCGCGGCGGCTGAAGGCGCACGGCCGGCGGCTCGTCCTCGCGGGGGTGACGGCGCCGCGGTACCGCGCCCTCCTCGACGCGGACGTCGTCACCGAGGAGGACGCCGCGAACCTCTGCTCCGACCTCGAGCTCGCCGCCGCCCACGCGATGACGCTGCTCGAGGAGGACGCGGCCCCCCGCTGAACCCGGGCCTCGGCGCGCACGATCCGGTGGCGCCGCACGCGAGGCCCGCGCGCCGGTCGCGCGCGGGGCCTCGTGGGCCGGCGGGCCTCGCGTCCCGGGGAACCCGAGCGCCTCCGACGCCTCCGCCGCGGACGGCGGGCGCGGCGCGCGCGTCGACGGCCGGCGCACCAAGGAACGGGGGCGCCCGCACGTGGTGCGGGCGCCCCCGGGGCGTCGAGCGACGGGAACGAGCGTCAGTTGCCCGTGCGGTCGCGGGGCTCGCACATGAGCCACTGGAGGTAGTGGACGAGGGCCCAGTCGTCGCCGGCCTGGAGCTTGATGAACTCCTCGACCTGGCCCTTGTCGTTGGGCTTCGACGTCACGCCCACGCTCTTGAGGCGCGGGTCGTTGGTCGTGAGCGAGAGCTTGACCTCGCTCGTCTTGGGGACGAACGAGAAGCGCTTGTCCGGGCCCTTGAACCCGGTGTCCCACTCGGGCTTCGGGTCGACCTGCTGCCAGAACTCGCTCGCGGTGCCCTTCATCGCGGTGCCGTCGATGCCGGTCATCACGAGGCGGTACAGGTCGGCGGAGGTGACGCCGTTGCGCATGCGGAGCGCCGGGCGGTCCTTCTCGGTCGCCGTGGCCATGCGGACCTCGTCGAGGGCGTCGTCGCCCTTGTCGAAGAGCTTGGCGTAGCGGTCGCCGAACGCGGCCTTGACGGCGTCCGTGCCGCCGAACACGTCGACCGCCGTCGGGCCCTCGCCCCACAGGAAGCGGATGAAGGCCTCGCGCTTCGCGTCGTCGGTCGGCGCGAGGTCGAGGTAGCCCCTCGCCTGGGCGAGGGTCTTCCACGCCTCGGCGCCGACGAGCTTCTCGACCTTCTTGCCGAAGAGGGCGTAGAGCTCGGGCGCGTGCTCGCGCTTGAGGCGCGGGCGGAGGTCGCGCGGGCGCATCGCGCCGCCGTACTGCGACGCCTGGCTGTTCCAGCCCGGCCCGTCGGCGGCGCCCTCGAGGCCGTGGCAGTTGTAGCACTGCGCGGCGCCCGACAGGTACACGGCGCGCCCGCGGAGGAGCTCGGCGGCGCGGTTCGCCGGGAAGCGCTCCGGCGGCGAGATGACGGGGACCTTCGTGTTGTCGTTGAACTGGCCGTCGCCCTCGTAGAGCGACTTCACGTAGTCCACCAGGAGCCACAGCTGCTCGTCGGCGAGCTCCTTCCACGCCGGCATGCTGCTGCCGGGGAGGCCGCGGAAGAGCGCGCGGTAGATGTCGCCGTCGAGCGGCAGCGCGCCGAGCGAGGTGCTGCGGAACTTGTACTTGCCGACGGTGAAGTCGCGCGGGCGGATGGCGAGGAACGGCGCGGCCTGGCCGTTGCCGCGGCCCTCGACGCCGTGGCAGCCCGAGCAGTGCTTCTGGTAGAGCTCGCCGCCCTTCTGGATGCGCTGGGCGAGGATCGGGTGCGCCTTGTCCCAGGCGGCCGTGGCGGCCTTCCACTCGGCGCGGGCCTTCTCGGCCGCCGCGACGCGCTTGGCGTCGGCGGCGTGGAAGCCGTGGACGCGCATCGCCTCGGTCTTGCGGGGCCGCAGCGGCGCGTCGTCGAACGGCGAGCGGCGCGGCGGGGTGGGCGCGGACAGCGGCTGGCGCCACTGGCCGATGGAGGTGCCGAGCCGCTGCAGGTAGCCCGTCAGGTTGCGGCACTCCTCGTTCGGGAGCGGGCCGCCGTCGTAGTCGGTGACGAGCCCGTCGCCGGTCTCGGCCTCCTCGGCGTACCAGAGCGAGTCCTGGGACTTGCCGACCGGCAGGACGCCGCGGCGGTCGATCCGCGACAGCGGGTCCTTGTTGTCGCGGAGCGCGCGGGCGCGGGCGACCTGCGCCGCCACCGCCTCGGGCGGCGCGCCGCCGTCGTCGCCGATGCTCGTGGAGAGGACGCCGTCGCCGTTCGTGTCGAGCCAGCGGAGGGCGAACGCGACGTCGTCCTCGACGGGGTTCTTGTCGAACAGCCAGGGGAACGCCGGCATCACCGAGCGCGGGACCGTGAAGCGCGGGTTGTAGAAGTGGGCGTAGTGCCAGTCGTCCACGCGGAGCCCGCCCTCGCGGTGGAGGTCGGGACCCGTGCGGCGCGTGCCGAAGAAGTGCGGCAGGTCGTGGGCGTACTCGCCCGTCTGCGACACGGGGCCCCAGCGCTTGTCCTCCTCGTTGACCGGGCGGATGAACTGGCTGTGGCAGTGGAAGCAGACCTGCTCGCCGTAGACCTTGCGGCCGTGGGCCTCGGCGGCGGAGTAGGGCTGGACGTCGCGCGAGACGCCGTCCACGCCGACGACCTTGGGCACGTCCTGGTTGGTGAGCCAGACCGGCAGCAGGATCGTGACGACGAGGGCGAAGACGTAGCAGACGATGCCCGCGAGGAGGGCGGCGGCCCCGGGGGACTCGAGCTTGGAGGACGACATCGGGGGCTCCTAGTACGCGGCGGCCGGGGCGGACGACGGCGAGGTCATGGGCTGCGCGGCGCGCGCCCGCTTGGCCGTCATGGCCATGTTGATCGCGAAGAACGCCATGCCGACGTCCATGAGCGTGCCGCCGAAGGTGCGGACGACCCACAGCGGGCGCAGCGCGTCCACCGTGTCGATCCACGGCACCTGGCCGTTCTGGAGCATCGCGCCCTGCTGCAGGCCCGCGACCGTGAGGACGAAGAACATGATCGCGAAGCCGAAGATCTCGAACCAGTAGGTCCAGGTCGAGAGCTTCGCCGACCAGAGCTCGCGGCCGGCGGCGCGCGGCACGCACAGGTAGCCCGCGGCGATCGCCCAGATCACGAACACCGCGAAGACGGCGGAGTGGGCGTGGCCGACGTTGTAGTCGCCGAAGTGCGTCAGCGCCTGCATGTCGCGCAGGGCCTCCGTCGGGCCCTGGAAGCACGTGATCAGGTACCAGACGGCGCCGAACATCGTGAACTTGAGGACGAACGTGCCGGGCCCGGCGAACCGCGACCACTGGCCGCGCATCGTGCCCCACATGTTCGCGCAGAACGCCCACACGGGCAGGATGAGCATCATGGACGACGCGATGGCGATCGTCTGGGCCCAGTCCGCGATCGGGCTGTAGATGTAGTGGTGCACGCCGTTCATGGGATAGAAGAACGCGAGCGCCCAGAACCCGATCAGCGACAGGCGGTGGCTGAAGAGCGTCGTGCGGGTGGCCACCGGCAGCATGTAGTAGGCGGCGCCCACGCCCGCCGGCGTGATCCACAGGCCCACCACGTTGTGCAGGTAGAAGCCGTGCATCGCGGCGCTCGTCGTGCCCTTGGCGACGTAGTTCAGCCCGATGACGCCCAGCAGGTAGTTGACGTCGGTCCAGATGAAGGCCGCGATCCAGTACCACAGCGAGACGTAGAGCTTCTTCTCCTTGCGCTTCGCGACCGTCGCGAGGACCACCCCCGTCATCAGGACGAAGACCACCGTGACGAGCGCGTCCACGACCATGGGGAGCTCGCCGGCCTCGATCGGCTGGATGTAGCCGAGGAGGAGGCACGGCAGGCCGACCGCGAGCGCGAGGCCGAAGATCGCCATGGCCGCCCACGCCGCGCGGATGCCCACCAGCGGCCGGCCGGTCAGGCGCGGGATCGCGTGGCACATCAGGCCGAACATGGCGGGCGTGAAGGCCGCGAAGATGACGTAGTTGACGTGCGCGATGCGCAGGCGTCCGAACTGCAGCCACTCGACGTTCCGCATGAAGTCGGGGTCGTCGAGCTTGAACGACGCGAGCAGGCCGAGCGTCGGCCCGATCACCATGCCGAACATCGACTGCGCGAACCACCACAGGACGAGCTTGTTGTCGACCAGCGGTTGCTCGGCGGCCGGCGCGGCGGCCGGGGACGCGAGGGGCGGGGCTTCGTGCGACATGCCGGATCTCCGGGCCCGCGACGCTCGGCGTCTCGGACCCTACGGAACTGCGGACTGCGGGGACGGACTGCGGTGCCGGGCGCCGGCGGGGCGCGTCAGCGGGGGTCGAACGCGATCTCGACGGTCGCCGTCTCGCCCGCGCGGACGGTGACCGGCCTGACCTCGACGAAGGGGGCGGAGTAGGTGACCGACGCCGTGCCGTTCACCGTCTCGACCGTGCCCTCGTGCCACATCTCGATCTGGTACTCCCCCGGGGGGACGTCCGTCAAGACCGCCTCGCCGGCGGCCTTGCCGCTGGCGGGGTCGTCCAGCGCGTGGGTGACGTCGAAGTACGGGTCGGGCACGGTGACGACGTGGCCGCTCATCCAGGGGTGGATGTCGCACTTCATGATGTAGACGCCCATCCGCTCGAGGTAGGTCTCGGGGGCGTCGATCGTCGACCCCGGGGCGCTCGAGAGGTTGAAGGTCGTCTCGGCCATCGTGTTGCGGTACGCGTGCAGGTTGTGGTCGGCGGCGTCGCTGTTCTTGATCGTCAGCAGCGTCCCGCCGCGCACCACCGCGAGGTGCGGGACGTACACGCACCCCTTCTGGTCGAGGAGGAACGTCCGCTCCTCCGCGCGCATGGGCTCCGGCCAGTCCTTGCCGGCCGAGACCCCCACCACGCGCACGAGGCAGTTGCCCACGCCGAGGGACTTCGGGTCGTAGACCAGGCGCTCGGTGACCATCTCCGCGTGCGGGCCGCAGCCCTTGTCGCGGTCCTTGTAGACCGGGACGTTCCAGAGCGGCACGGCGCGGTTGAGCTTGCAGCGCACGCGCACCGTCGCGCCGCCGGTGACGGGCGCGACGGCGTACGCGCCGGCCTTCGGGGTCGGCGCCTCGACCCGGACCGGGGCCGCGGGCGCGGCCGGCGCCGCGGGGGCCGGGCTCGCGGCCGGCGCGGGCGGCGGCGGCGCGTCCGTCGGGACCGCGCCCCCCTTCGCCGTGGCGGGCTTCGCCTCGATGGGCGCGACGCCATACTTCCACACGCCCGCCGGGTTCAGCGGACCGTTCTGGTCCCCGCACGCGACGAGCGTCGCGACGACCCCCAGCCCCAACCAACCGGTCCAACGCGGGGTCGTCGCCATGTGCGCCTCCGTCAGCCGAGTGCTCGGCGGGCGACGCGGGCCGCGTCGACGTCGCGGGGGATCCCGCGACCGGCCCCGGCATCGACCGCCCCCGTCGCCGTCGGGGCCGTCCGGGCCCATCGCACCTTCTTCGCCGCGGCGTCCCGCGCGACGAACGCCGCGAGGGTCACCGCGAGCAGCAGCACGGCGGCGACGCCGAGGGGGCGCCCCCACCAGAGCCACGCCAGCACGAACGCGAGCAGGACCGGGACCAGCGACCCCCAGGCGACCACGAGCGCGCCGATCGCGACGAGCGCGAGGGCGGCGTCACGGCCCTTGGCGGCCTTCGGACGGGCGAACGCCATCGTCAGTTGCCCGCCGGCGCCGGCGCGGCGCTCTTGTAGTGCCAGAGCAGGTAGCGCGAGATCGCGAGCATCTGCGCCTCGGCGATGTCGTCGTTCGTCGGCTTCTCGAGCCGGCGGGCCCCCACCAGGAACTGCGGGTAGTCCACCTTGATCGAGTCGCCGGGCGTCTTCCTCGACTTCGCCGCCCAGTTCGACGGCATCTTCGTGCCGGCGATCTGCCACTGGGGGTTGTGGATCATGTCGAGGACCCACGAGTGCTGGAGGCGCGCGGCCGCCAGCGTGAACGGGGGTGCGGAGCCGCCCTCGCTCGGGTCCACGCCGGGCGTGCCCTTCGGCAGGTGGCACGTGACGCAGTTCCGCGTCTCGAAGAGCGCCTTCGCCTCCTCGATCTCGTTCGTGACCACCGTCTCCTTCCAGACGCCGTCGAGGCCCTTGGTCTTCAGCGTGACCGGCTCCTTGTAGGGCGTCGGGTCGAGGGGCGTGTCGAGCGGGTCGGACGCGAGCCGGTCCTTGCGCCCGGCCACCGCGAAGAAGTAGTCCACGAGGGCGACGGCTTCCTCGTCCGAGAGCCGGAACATCGGCATCCGCTGGATCACGCCCGGGCGGACGTCGATCGGGTGCTTCATGAAGCTGAACAGCCAGTCCGCCTTCGTGCGGTTGCCCTGCCCGTACAGGTTCGGGGGCAGCATCCAGCCCTCGAGCCCGCGGGCCGCCTGCTCGGCGTGCAGGACGCCCTGCCGGCCCTCGATCGTGTGGCACTGGTTGCAGCCGTACCGGCGCACGACCTCGCGGCCCTTGAGGATCTTCTCCATCCCGTCGTCGGGCCGGTACCTCGCGCCGGGCTGCAGCGGGTCCTTCACGAGGCCGAGCACGACGCCGGTGACGGCCTCGCGCTCGTCGCCACGGAAGTTGAACTTCGGCATCCGCAGCTTGTCCTGCCAGCGGGGCTTCACGCGGCCGAGGTCGAAGATGCGCGGGTTCTCGAGCTTGTTCGAGATCCACGTCCAGCGGTCCATCTCCATGTGGCCGTACGGGTGGGCGAGGAGGCCGAAGTCGAACTGGTGGATGTCCTGGCTGCCCTCGTGCGACAGGTTCTTGCCGATGGGCTGCGCGTCCTCGAAGCCCTTGATGTTGTGGCAGCCGAAGCAGCCGCGCATGCCGACGATCGCCTTGCCGACCTGCGCGAGGACGGCGTTGACGTTCGCGTCGATCTGCTCGTTGACGATCTGCTCGGCGCGCGTGACCGTCAGCGACGTCGTGACGCCGTTCGCGTCGGTGATCGTCTTGCCGTACCACTCCTTCCAGAAGTCCACGAGCAGGGCACGGTGCTCGGTGCTCCAGCGGACCCCGTTCGCGAGGTTCGGCACCGGGCGCGCGTCGAACGCGTCGTCCTTCGCCTGCAGGAGGTAGGCGACCACGTCCGCGTACATCTGGTCGGCGCTGCGCACGACGGTCTTCCCGTCGGCCGCGAGCTCGTCCTTCCAGCGCGTGTTCGGCATGCGCGTGACGGAGTTGTAGTGGCGGGGTTCCTTGAGCCAGGCGAACAGCCAGCCGGCGTTGAGCTTGCTGCCGAGCGAGGTCAGCCGCGGACCCGGCGGGAGCTCGTCGCGCCCGGCGAACCGCTCGAGGGTCGCCTTCGGGAGGTCGCTGCCCGGACGGTCGTCGGGGCCGAGGTGGCACGCGTAGCAGTTCAGCGAGTAGAAGTACTTCTTGCCCAGCGCCGGGTCCCCCGCGGGCGGGGCGACGTACAGGGCGTCGTACTTGGCCTTCTCCTCCGGCGTCGTCGGCTGACCGTCCCGCAGGTACGTCGCGAGGGCGAGCACCTCGACGTCGAGCTGGACGCGGTCCTTCTCGGTGGGCTCGAGGACGACCAGCTCCTCGATGGGCTTGCCGTCGGGGCCGGGCACGGGCACGTAGTTGTGGTGCTTGACGTGCTTGTAGAACGCGGGCATCCGCGTGTCGATGCGGTACGCGGTCGGGGCCTCGATCCAGCGGAAGACCCAGTCGAGGCTCGCCTTCCAGCGCAGCTTCGTCAGGTCGGGGCCGACCTTCGGCACGCCGACGCTCGTGAGGCTGCCCTTGGCCGGCACGCTCAGGTCCGTGCCGTGGGCCGCGGGCCCCTTCGGGTCGGGCACGGGCGTGCACGGCTCGAAGCAGTCGATGACGTGGCACCCGGTGCACCCGTGCTCCTTGATCGCGCGGAGCCCGAGATCGGCGACGTCGGGGTGCCACTTGCCCGTGACCTTGGCGATCGGCCCGTTCACCGGCTCGGGGGCGAGCAGGCGACCCTTCACGGTCTTGCCGCGCTCGCGCACGTCGCCCTCGCGCTTCAGCGCCTCCGTCATCGGACGGTTCGGGATCGTGTACGAGTGGCACTTGAGGCACTGCCCCTCGACGTACTGCGAGGGCAGCATGGGGTTCTCGACGAGCTCGGCCGGCTTCCAGTCGTGCTCGGCCTTCCAGCGCTTGCGCTCGTCCTCGCTGCCGGGGTTGTGCGACGCCCGGACGAAGTCGAGGCGGCGGCCGACGCCCTGGTGGCAGGACGTGCAGCCGAAGACCTCCATCTTGTGCGGGCTGTTGGCGCCGACCATGGACTCGAGATGCGGGTGGGCCCACTCGACGCGCCGGATGGCGAACGGCGCGAGCAGGTCCGCCCCGCCCTCCTCGAACGACTTGCCGCCGAGGTGGCGGTCGCGGAACACGCTCGACGGGTCGCCCGGCGCGGCCGCGCCGTCGCCCTTGGCGTCGCCGAGCGCCGTCCGGAGCCGGTCCTTCGGGAAGAGGTCGAGCAGCGTCGGGGAGCCCGAGAGCCAGTCGCGCAGCCCGCCGTCCGCGGGCAGGTCGCGCGCCGGCGTCTCGGCCGTCACCTTCAGCCACGCCCGGGCGGCCGCGCCGGCCTCGGTCGGCGCCGGCGCCGCCTCGAGGGCCGTCCAGGCCTTCTCGCCGAGGCGCGACTGCAGGAACCACGCGAGCAGCTCGGCCACCGACCGCTCGGTCATCGCGGGCTGGTCGATGCCGCGGTGGCACGTCATGCACATGTCCACCTTCGGGCTCGTCGTGAAGTTGAGGTCCTCGTGGACGTCCTTCACGACCACCTTCTCGACCTTGATCGTGCGCGCGACGATGTCGAGGACCGGGAGGTTGCGCCACTGGTCGGCCTCGACCTTGTCGCGGGCGCCCGTCGCGGCCGTCCGCTCGGCGGCCACCCGCGCGAGCAGCTTCTCGCGGTCCTCGCGCAGCTTCCGGACCGGCGCCTCGAGGGCGTCGATCTTCCCGAGGAACTCCTTCCGCTCGACCTCCGCGTCGCGGTAGAGCCGCTCGAGGCGCTCCTGCTCGCTCCCGAGCCGGTTGATCGTGGCGGCGATGGAGGCGGCGTCGCCGCGGTGCTCGTGCAGGGCGATCTCGTACTGGTACTTGCGCTCGGCGTACTTGCCCTTGATGGCCTTGATCTGGGTGTCGAACGTCAGCATCCGGGCATCGCGCTCGGCGACCTCGCCCGTCCACAGTGCCAGCTTGTCCGCGTTCGCCTTCTCCGCGAGGGTGCGCTCGGCGGTGACGAGCTTGGCCGCCAGCTCGTCCAGCTGCTTGCGGATCGACTCGTCCGCCTTGACGCGGGCCTCCTCGCGCTCGCGGCGGAGGTCGAGGACCCCGGCGAGGCGCGTGAAGTAGTCGCGCTGCGTGCTCTTCCAGGGCCGGATGAAGTCCGTCGCGACCATCGCGAGCAGGACGACGACGAGGACCGCGCTGGACGCGAGGAACCACAGGCTCAGGCGCCCCGGCGGGTACAGCGACTCCTGGTCTCGGTTGGATTGCGGCATGGCGGTCCTTACGAGCGCGACGTCTTGCGGGGACTCGGCGGGAACACGATCGGGAACCTAGGGCGGGCGGCGGGGTCGGGAGCCCGTCGGCGGTGCCGCGGTCGGCCGTGACGCCCGAAGCGGCCGCAGCCGCGCCGAGGCGCCCGAACCGCCCGCGGGCCCCCCACGGGCCCGGCCAGACCTGCGTCTGGCGTCGGGGTGTGTGGCGTCAGATGTTGGTCTGGATCTCGGGCAGGTAGACGAGGTACTTCAGGTTGAGGCCCCAGCGCAGCACCATCTTCAGCGGCAGGGCCGCCATGAGCAGCGCCAGGTTGACGACGACGCCGAAGCGGAGCGCGCCCAGCTCGCGGAAGAGCTTCTTGCCCACCGTCATCGCGATCAGCACGGGCAGCACGCCCATGTAGAAGCCGACGGCGAGGAAGCCCCACATCTCGCGGGCGAGCCAGAACTTCGGCTCGCGCTGCCCGAGCAGGTCCACCCAGATGATCTGGGAGAGGTTCACGTTGTTCAGCTCGGCCACGAAGTTGTGGTCCCAGTCCTCGAACAGGCCGAAGAAGTTCCACCCGGGGCCGCGCAGGAACGTGCCGATGAAGGCGAGCAGCAGCCACAGGATGAAGAACCCGAAGCAGAACACGGTGATCGCGGCCTTGCGCTCGCGCAGCGTGTAGTACCCGTTGCCCTTCGGGTTGCGGTCGACGTACGGGATCGCGATGAGCCCCATCATGATCGTGCCCGGGAGGCCGACGCCGGCCCACCACGGGTCGAAGTAGACGAGGATCTCCTGCAGCCCGAGGAAGTACCACGGCGCCTTCGCCGGGTTCGGCGTGCGCCCGATGTTGGCCGGCTCCTCGAGGGGCGCGCGGATCAGCAGCGACCACGCGACGAGCACCACGACGCACAGGACCATCGCGATGAGCTCGGTGTAGACGAGGTCGGGCCACACGAGGACCTTGCGGTTCTTCTCGGCGGCCTCCTTCACCGGCTCGCCGGCGGCCACGCGGTCGTCGTTGACGACCGCCTGCCGCATGGACAGCCAGTAGAGGAAGCCGAGCAGCGCCACGATGATCACGATCGGGAGGTTGTCGGGCTTCGACAGGGTCTCCGCGACCTGATGCTTCGTGGAGGCGTAGGCCACGAACGCCACGAGGGCGACGGCGATCCCGCCGGCGACCTTGGGCTTCGTCCACACGTGGGCGAACTCGATGCTCGCCAGGAACAACGCGATGGAGACGAAGAAGAAGACCGACGGGCTCGTGACGAAGTTGATCGCCTGGTCGAACAGGTACACGGCTGGGGGGTCCTTTCCGGGGAGCCTGGGAAGGGCCTAGAGGGGACCGCTGATGCCGCCGTCCTTGCGGACGCGCCAGAAGTGGACGGCCATGAGCACCATGGCCATCACCGGCACGGCGATGCAGTGGAGGACGTAGAACCGGAGCAGCGTCGCCTCGCCGACGAAGCGGCCGCCGAGCAGGGCGTAGCGGATGTCGTCGCCCGAGTGGACGAGCGCGATCCCGTTGACCTGCAGCAGGTTGGCGCCCGGGCCCTCGTAGCCGACGACCGGGTGCGCGCGGGCCATGTTCGTGCCGACGGTGATGGCCCACACGGCCAGCTGGTCCCACGGCAGGAGGTAGCCCGTGAACGACAGGAGCAGCGTGAGCACGAGGAGCACCACGCCGATGCCCCAGTTGAACTCGCGCGGCGGCTTGTACGAGCCGGTCATGAACACGCGGAACATGTGGAGCCACACCGTGATGACCATGGCGTGGGCGCCCCACCGGTGGATCTCGCGCATGATCCCCAGCGGCACGTCCTCGCGCAGCGCCATGATGTCCATGTAGGCGCTGGCCGCGACCGGCCGGTAGTAGAACATCAGCAGGATGCCGGTGACGGCCTCGACGAGGAACAGGAAGAACGTCAGGCCGCCCATGCACCAGGTGAAGGAGAGGCGGATGCCGGACGCGCGGGCCCGCACCGGGTGAAGGTGCAGGAACACGTTCGACAACATCACCATCGTGCGGTTGCGCGCCGTCGTGGGCGGCCCGTGCCGGAAGATGCTCTTCCAGACCTGGGTGCCCCGCAGCCAGTCGCCGGCCTGCTTGATCATCGTGGTCGTCCTCGCCCGCTCAGGCCGGGATGCCGAACTTGCGGTCGCCGCAGGTGCCCTGCTCGACCTGGCACTTCATGTTCTTGTCCACCCAGAGCTTCCCGTCGTCGCCGATGTAGACGCGGAACCGCTCGAGCGGCCGGGGCGTCGGCCCCTCGAAGTTGACGCCGTTCATGTAGTAGCCCGAGCCGTGGCAGGGGCACTTGAACTTGCTCTCGGACGGCAGCCAGTTGGGCGTGCAGCCGAGGTGCGTGCAGACCGTCGAGATCGCGATGATCGACCCCTCGACGTTCGCGATCCAGACGCCGTTCTTCTTCCAGGTCTCGTCCACCGTGTCGCGGCTGAAGGACTCGGGCGGCGCCGTCGGGAACTCCTGCGGCTCCTCGAACGAGACGTTCGGGAACAGGAAGCGCACGAGGCCGAGCTTGCCGACGCCGACGGCCGTGAGGAACGCGCCCCAGCCGAGGAAGGCGGCGCCGAAGGCGCTCCGCCGCGTCATCTGCACCGGCGGCGCCGGCTCCACGCCGGCGACGCGCGCGACCTTGTCGGGGGCGCTCGCCGCGGTCCCCTCGACGGGGAAGTCGTAGGGCCAGGGGCTGGGCCACTGCACCGGGCGGTCCTTGACGGTCGGGTCGGCCATGGGCGGTCCTTCGGGGGCTCCGGGCGAAGCCGGATGTTCTACGGGGGAGACCCCCACTGGTCGAGGACCTGTCGCGCGAGCGCCGCCACCTCGGTGTCGGCATCGCGCGCCAGGGCTTCGACCAGGGGCTTGAGATCGTCGGCCCGGAGGGCCCACGCCCCCCGCAGCCCGTTCGACAGGGCGTTCACGCGGGCGGACCGGCGCAGGTCGGGGTCGTTCCCGCCGGTGCCGCTCGCGGCCTTCACCACGTTCGCGTCCACCCAGGTCGGGTCGAGCAGGCTCGCGATCAGCGCCTTGCCCGCCGGGTCCTTCAGGTGGGCGAGCGCCGACGCCGCGTTCATCCGGACGAGGGCGTTGCCGTCGTCGAGCGCCGCCCGGAGGGCGACGAGGACGGCGGTCCCCTTCCGCTGCGAGAGCCCCTGGATGGCGAACGACCGGACCGCGTCGTCCGGGTCCTTCAGCGCGGTGATCAGCGGCTCGACCGAGGCGTCGCCGGGGATCGCGCTCAACGCCATGGCCGACGCCCGGCGGACGGCCGGGTCGCGCGTCACCGAGAGCCCCCCGGTGAGCGCCGGGACGAACGACGGGTCGCCGACCGCGCCGAGGCACACCGCGAGGACCTGCTCGCGCTCCGGGCCGCGCTTCTCACCGACGGCCCCCTCGTAGGCCTGGAGCAGCCGGGCCTGGAAGGCCGGGGACGCGTAGAAGGCCTCGGACGCCTTCCGCTTCCCCTGGTCCACCTTCCGGCGCTCCTCCACGAGCCGCACCGCCAGGTCCTGCACCGCCTGCTTCTGCACGTTCTCCCCGCCGGAGATGACCGCGTCGAGCAGTTCCTGCGGGCTGCGCTCGCCGCCGCCGATCGCGCCGAAGAGGAGGAACACGCCGACCGAGGCGATCACGATCAGCAGCGGGAACAGGAAGAACTGGAAGAGCAGCGTCGCGCGCCGCGTCGTCCGGTCCACCCGCTCCTCGCCCTGGAAGATCGGGTCCGACGCACCGCCGCCGCCCGCGCCATCCACGGCGCCGCGATCGGGTCCCGACGGACCCGCACCTGCAGCAGACGGTGCGCCGTGCTCGGCCATGGTTCGGAAGGAGGGATCGGGGGGAGCGGAGGAGGGAGACGCAGCGACGCCCGACGGACCCGAGGCCCGTCGGCCGCCGCGACGACCTCGCGCGACGGAAGCGCTGCGGAGGGGGTCGTCGCGGGAATGTAGGGGTCACCGGGGACCCCGACCAAGGCATTTCCCATGGTCGCCCCGGATGGAGTTCCCCCCCGCGAAAAACGGACTCCCGCCGTGTGGAATCCGCCGCGCACCGGGACTCGGATCGAACCGCCCGAGGCGACCGCGCGGTGGGACCATGCACGGGCCCCCCGGAGCCCGCCATGCGCCGTCCCCACGTGATGAGCCGCTTGATCCACGGCGAGGCCAAGACGCCCAAGTGGGACTTCTCCCACCACGTCGTCCCGCCCATGCCGTCGAGCGTGACGTTCCGGCTCTCGAGCGCCGCGCGCGGGGCCCAGGGCTTCGCGGAGTTCGCCGCCCCGACCAGCCAGCGCGGGAAGCGCCGCCCCATCTACATCTACGACCGCCTCGACGAGCCGATCCGGGGGATGCTCGAGGAGAACCTCGCCGCCGCCGAGGGCGCCGACACGTCGGTCACCTTCGCCTCGGGCATGGCGGCCATCTCCGCGGTCTTCCTCCTCCTCTGCCGCGCGGGCGACGACGTGGTGGCCCACCGGACGCTCTACGGCTGCACCCACAGCCTCCTGTCGTCGTGGATGCCCCGCCTCGACGTGACCACCCGGTTCGCCGACCTCTCCGACCCGGCCCGCCTCACCCGCCTGATCACGCCGCGCACCCGCGCCGTCTACGTCGAGTCGCCCACCAACCCCACCCTCGAGGTCCTCGACCTCGGCGGGCTCGCCGAGGTCGTGAAGCGGGCGAACCGTCGCCGCCGCCCCGAGGCCCGCGTCCGCCTCGTCGTGGACAACACGTTCACGAGCCCCCTCGGCCAGCGCCCCCTCGCCCACGGCGCCGACCTCGTCGTGGCGTCGCTCACGAAGCACCTCTCCGGGTTCGGCACCGACCTCGGCGGCATGGTCGCCGGCGCCAAGGAGCACGAGAGCGGCCTCTTCCTCGTCCGCAAGGACTTCGGCGGGGTCCTCGCGAGCAAGAACGCCTGGCCGATCCTCGTCTACGGCCTGCCGACCCTCGCCGTGCGCCTCGCCGCGCAGCAGGAGCGCGCGCTGACCGTCGCCCGGTTCCTCGAGGCGCACCCGAAGGTCGCCGCGGTCCGCTACCCCGGCCTCGACTCCTTCCCGTGGAAGAACCTCGCCCGCGCCCAGATGACCGACCCCGCGGGCCACTTCATGCCGGGCACCCTCGTCTACTTCGTCATGAAGGGGGCGCCGGCGAAGGCCCGCAAGGCCGCCCAGCGCGTGGTGGACCACGTCGCGAAGGACGCGTACACGCTCACGCTGGCGGTCTCTTTGGGGCACGTCCGCACCCTCATCGAGCACCCCGCGAGCATGACGCACGCGGCCCTCGACGCGAAGGCGCAGGTCGCCGCGGGCATCGACCCGGGCGGCATCCGCCTCTCCGTGGGGCTCGAGGACCCGCGCGATCTCGTCGCGGACCTCGAGGACGCGCTCGCCCGCGCCTGACGCGAGGCCCGGCCGCTCGCAGCCCCGCCTCCGCAGGCGCCGGCCCCGCCGACGGTCCGCGCGGGTCCGAGACCCGCTGCCCCCGCCCCTCACGTCGCCCGCAAGGCCCGGGACAGATGCGGATGCGCGGGCGACGCTCGCTTCGTCCCCGTGAAAGCCCGAGAACGCAGGGATGCCTCCGTCCCACCTCAGGTACGGGTACGCGGCGGGACGCGCGCTCGATCGCCGCCCGACTCCACGACGCACGCGCGGAGGGCGCTCGCGCCCAGGGTCGCGTTGCGCACAACCCGAGGGCGTGACGCTGCTGCGTACCCAGGCAGGCACGGGCGCACCACCTACCGGGGTCGGTCCGGGAGGCGCTCGAGCCGGAGGATCAGGAGGTCGAGGTCGTACGGGTGCGGGAACGGGATCGGTTCGCCGGCCAGCTCCGCTGCACGATGGCGGGTCCCGTCGACGAACGGCTTCAGGACCACCTGCTCGGGAACGCCGAAGCGCTCCATGAGGCCGACCGGCAGATCGTAGCTGAACACGCATCCGGGACGGGCCCGGACGCACGCCTCGAGGACCGAGATCGTCTCGCGGATCAGGCCGCGGGCCTCCGAGGCCAACGCCTCTCCAGGTTCCCGACCGAGCCGCTCGTCCATGGCATCCACGACGGTCTCGGCGAGTCGAGCGTCCTTCGACGCCACGGCCTCCCGCCAACTCTCCGCGAGCTTCGCGCGCAAATTCTTCGCAGCCTCGCCCACGGGCTGCGCCAGGTACCAGCGCTCCAATCGTGGCCGCCACAGCAGGTCGAACCCGCGGCCCTTCTCGGGCTTCGTGAGGGGCCACGCGGCGTCGCCGTCGTGGGCCGAGAGGAGCCGGAGAGCCGCCTCGCGCTCCAGGTCGAGTCGCCAGAGCCCCCCCACGAGGAACTCGTCCTGTTGGCGCCACGTCGCGTGCACCTCTGCAAGGTCCGTCCGCGTACGTTCCACGTCTCCTCGAGCGAGGGCAGGCATCCAGGAGACGTCGATGGACCTCCACTCGGCCTCACCGAGGTACTCGCGCACGTCCGACCAGATCCACCACCAGACGGGGTGGTGCCGCTCCCTCGCATGGACCCAGGTCTTGGGAGACGAGGCGCGCTCCTGCGGGGGCGCCAGCGGAGGCGGGGGTGGCTCGGCATGGGCGAGCGTGGGCGCCTGCGACACGCGTCCGCCGACGCACGCGAATGCCACAAGCACGATCACCCCGACCAGGCGTCGTACGCTGCGCGAGCGCGACGCGAACGGAGCGGGTGCGTCCACGAGCATGGGGCGATGCTACCCCCGGACTCGGTCGAGGCGTGCCACCGCATGTCTCCTGCACTCCGTGACGGGGCGGATGGCGCATCCCATCGCCCGTCCCGGCAACGCGTCGAAGCCGGGCGCCGATCGGGGTTCGATCGGGAACACTCGAAACGACGACCGGGGGATCATGCTCCGTCGTCGCCCGCGTACACGCCGTGTCTTGCATCGGTTTCACCGGATCGGCCTCGCGGTCCGGGGCTCGTCGGTCGCGCCCCTCGAAACGGTCCCCTGCGCCGTTCCGTACCGGACGCCGCGCGGGCGGGGCGCGGCGGGCCGGCGTCGGCGGCGGTCAGCGGACCGCGGCGGCGCCCGCGCGGTCCCACCACGCGAACCACTGCCGCGCGCGGCGCCGCACGTACGGCGCGTCCGGGACCCGCGTCTTCGGCGTCGGCGGGTCGCCCGGCGTCAGCTCGGCGCGGAGGGCGACGAGGACGCGCTCGATCGCGACGAACCGCAGGCGTTCGACGCGGTCCTTCGGCCGTTCGGGGTCCGAGGTGATCTCGTGCATGGCCGTGAGCAGGCGCGGCACCGCGACCGCGCCCGCGGCGAGGAGGGCCCCGGCCGGCTCGGCGCGCTGGTGCGTCGTCGGCTGGAGCAGGTCGCGGAGCGCGACCTCGACCGCCTCCCGCTGCGCCGGCGTGGCGGCGTCGGGCCACGGCAGCGCGCGCGTGTCGGCCTCGCTCGCGTCGGCCTCGGCGATCCGCGGCGCGTCGTGCGCCGGCGGCCGGGCCATGAGGAACAGCAGCGCGCCCGCCGCGCACCCCATGACCACGAAGGCGGTGGACAGGAGGATGTACGGGCGGAGCGCTTTCGGCGCGGGGTCCATGGGGCCTCGAGCGGGCGGGCGGACGGGACGCCGCAGCCTACCCGGCCCCGGCGCGCCGCGCGCCGGCCGTCAGTGCGCCTTCGCGGCGGCGGCGGGGTGCAGCACGCCGTGCAGCAGGCGGAGGTCGCCGGCGAGCTCGGCGAAGTCCTCGGGGGAGAGCGCCTGCGCCGCGTCGCAGCGGGCCTCCTCGCGCCGGCAGTGCACCTCGACCATCACGCCGTCGGCGCCCGCCGCGCAGGCCGCGCGGGCCATGGGCGCGACGTACGCCGCGACGCCCGTCGCGTGGCTCGGGTCGACCATCACGGGCAGGTGGCTGCGCGCGCGCACGACGGCCACGGCGGCGAGGTCGAGGAGATTGCGCGTGGCGGGGTCGAAGCCGCGCACGCCGCGCTCGCAGAGCACCACCTTCATGTTGCCCTGCGAGAGGACGTACTCGGCGGCGAGGAGCCAGTCCTCGACGGTGGCGTCGCGCCCGCGCTTGAGCATCACGGGGTGGCCCGACTTGCCGACCTCGACCAGGAGGTCGAAGTTCGACATGTTGCGCGTGCCGATCTGCAGCATGTCGACGTTGCTGACGCAGGCCTCGACGTGGCGCGGGTCGGTGACCTCGCTCACGGTCGGGATGCCCACGGCGCGGCTCGCCTCGCGCAGCATCCGCAGGCCCTCGAGGCCGAGGCCGCGGAAGGCGTACGGGCTCGTGCGCGGCTTGTACGCGCCGCCCCGCAGGATCGACGCGCCGGCGGCCTTCACCGCCCGCGCGGTCTCGAGCAGCGTCTCGTACGACTCGACGGCGCACGGGCCCGCGACGAGGGTGAACCGGTCGCCGCCGCCCACCATGACGTCGCCGACGCGGACGACGCTGCGGTCCGCGCGGAACTCCTTGCCCGCCAGCGAGTAGGGCTTGGTGAGCCGGATCACGCTGGCCACGCCCGCGAACACGTCGAGGGGCGTGTCGCGGAGGGTCTCGAGGTCGCCGACCACGGCGACGATGGCGCGCCCGTTCCCGTCCACCTCGCGGGTCTGGCACCCGGCGGCGCGCACCGCGGCGACGAGCTTGGCACGGTCGTCGGCGGAGGCGCCGGGCTTGAAGACGACGAGCATGGCGGCGAATGCTACGCCGTCCCGGGGGGAGGGGACACGTCCGGGACGACCGGACGCCGGTACCATGGGCGGCCCCCCGGCCCCGGAGTCGCCGTGCCCCCGTCCCCCGCCGCCGCCGCCGACCGCCTCCTCGTGGCCGGCAACTGGAAGATGAACGGCACGCGCGCGCTCGCGCGCGAGCTGGCCGCGGCGGCCCTCGCCGCGGCCCGGGCCTCGCCGTCGGTGGAGGTCGTCCTGTTCCCCCCCACGGTCCTGCTCGACGAGGTGGTCCGGGCCGTGGGCCCGGACGGCGACGTCCCGGTGGGCGGACAGCAGTGCCACTGGGCCCCCGAGGGCGCCCACACGGCGAGCGTGTCCGCCGCGCAGCTGGCGGAGGCCGGCTGCGCCTACGTCCTCACGGGGCACAGCGAGGTCCGCCGCGAGCTCGGGTACGACGACGCGCGGGTCCGCGCGGCGGCCGACGCCGGCCGGGCCTCGCGGTTGCGCCCCATCGTCTGCGTCGGCGAGACCGAGGCCGAGCGGGGCGCCGGGGCCGCGCGCGCGATCGTCGAGGCCCAGGTGGACGCCGTGTTCGGCTCCCGTTCGGCTGGGCTCGAGGCCGACGTCGCGTACGAGCCGGTGTGGGCGATCGGGACCGGGCGGACGCCGACCGTCGAGCAGGCGGCCGAGGTGCACGGGTGGATCCGGGCCCGGCTGGAGGCCCACGGCGCCCCTCGGTCGCGAATCCTCTACGGCGGGAGCGTGGCGCCCGGGAATATCGGGGGTTTCCTCTCGCAGCCCGGCGTGGACGGGGTGCTGGTGGGCGGTGCGAGCCTTCGGGCCGACGCCTTCACGGCCCTCGTGACCGCGGCCCGGGCGGCCGCCGACCGGAGACGTCCGTGATGTTCGACCTGCTGACCCCCGACCTGCTGACGCTGGCGCTGAACTGGGGCGGGATCTTCCGCGGCCTGGTGATGCTGCTGTTCGTCCTCGTCGCGCTGTTCCTGATCCTGGTGGTGCTGATCCAGGAGGGCAAGGGCGGCGGCATCGCGGGCGCGTTCGGCGGCGCCGCGGCGGAGACGTTCGGCGTGAAGGCCGGCAGCGTCAACCGCTTCACGATGATCCTCGTGTTCGCGTTCTGCGGCCTCGCGCTGCTCCACGCCGGCCTCCCGTCGCCGGACGACAGCCTGTTCGCCGCGGAGCCCGCGCCGGCCCCGGCGGTCGCCCCGCCGACGGACACGCCGCCCGCCGACGCCCCGGCGATGACGGACGCCCCGGCGATGACGGACGCGCCGGCGATGACGGACGCCCCCGCCATGACCGACGCGCCCGCGATGGACGCCGCGATGGACGCCGCGCCCCCGGCCGACGCGCCGGCCGCGATGGAGGAGGCGCCGCCCGCCATGGACGCCGCGATGGACGCGGCTCCGCCCGCGGACGCTCCGCCCGCCGAGACGCCGCCCGCGCCGATGGACAAGTAGCGGCCCGCCGTGGGCACCGCCGGACAGGCCCCGCCCTCGATGACGGGGTCGGGGAACGGCGTGGTGGACACGCCCGCCGGCCGCGTCGAGGCGGAGGCGCGCTCGGTCAACCACCGGTTCCTCAAGACGTCGGTGCACGTCGGCGGCCTCCTGGCGGCCCTCGAGCCCGCGATCGAGGAGAAGGTCCGCGCGCGCTGCGAACGCGGCCACGTCACGGTCAGCGTGCGCTTCACGCGGTCGAGCCAGGCCGCCGCGGCGGCCTTCCAGATCGACGACGACGTCGCGAAGGACGCGGCCAAGCGGCTCCTGCGGCTCGCCAAGGACTGCGGGCTGCCCGCGGGCAGCGTGACGCTGAAGGACCTGCTGGCCGTGCCGGGCGTGCTCGTGGCCGAGGGCCAGGACGGCGCGCCGCCCGACCTCGAGGCCGCGGCCACGCGCGCCGTGGACGCCGCGCTCGACGCGCTCGTCGCCGCGCGGCGCAGGGAAGGCCTGCACCTCGCGGGCACGTGCCGCGAGCTGCTCGCCCGCGTCGCCGCCGTGCGGACGAAGCTGATGGCGCGCGCGCCGGACCTGCCGAAGGCCTACCGCGACCGCCTCGCGGCCCGCATCGCCACGCTGCTCGAGGGCTCCGGCGTCGCGCCCGACCCCGCGCACCTCGCGCGCGAGGTCGCGGGCTTCGCCGAGCGCTGCGACGTCGCCGAGGAGCTCGCGCGGCTCGACGCGCACCTGCACCACCTCGACGACCTGTTCGCCCGCGGCGGTGCCGTGGGGCGCAAGCTCGACTTCCTCGTGCAGGAGCTCCACCGCGAGACGAACACGCTCGGCAGCAAGTCGCCCGACGCCGAGATGACCGCGTTGGTGGTCGAGCTGAAGGCCGACGTGGAGCGCCTGCGGGAGCAGGTGCAGAACTTCGAATGACGGCCGGGCCCGCGCGTCCGCCGTCGGAGCCGGCCGCGGCGCGCGGCCGGCTGCTGGTCCTCTCGGGGCCGAGCGGCGTCGGGAAGACCGCGGTGGCCGACCGGCTGCTCGCCGACCCGCGCGTCGCGCGCGCGATCACCGCGACGACGCGGGCGCCGCGCCCGGGCGAGCGCGACGGCGTCGACTACCTCTTCCTGGCCGTGGACGAGTTCCGGCGGCGGCTCGCCGACGGCTGGTTCCTCGAGCACGCCGACGTGTACGGCCGGCTGTACGGGACGCCGCGGTCGTCGGTCGAGGCCGTCCTCGCGTCGGGCCGGCACTGCCTGCTCGTGATCGACGTCCAGGGCGTCGCGACGCTGCGCGCCGCGGGGGCCGAGGCGACGTTCGTCCTCCTCGAGCCCCCGAGCCGCGCCGAGCTCGAGCGGCGGCTCAAGACCCGCGGGTCCGACGATCCCGCCAGCCAGGCCCGCCGCCTCGAGGAGGCCGAACGCGAGCTCGCCCGCACCGAGCTGTTCGACCGCCGCGTCGTCAACGCCGACCTCGAGACGGCCGCCCGCGAGGTCGCCGCCACCGTCGGGCTCGACCTCGCGCCCCCGCGATAGCCCCCCCGGGTCGCCCCGCCCCCGCCGAGCCCGAGCGCCCCCGAGCCCGGTCACCCCCGCGTCTCGCCGCCCCCGGGACCCGGCACCCCCGGGGAGCGTGTCCCCCGGCGCGGGTGGGGCGATCGTCGGCACACCGGCGGGTTCCGCGGTACCCTGCGGGACTCCGCACCGGAAGCCTGCCCGCCCATGGAAGAGAAGATCCGCATCATCGACGAGCTCGACGCGAAGGTCGGCGGCCGCTTCAAGCTGACCGCCCTCCTGCAGAAGCGCATCCGCGAGCTCGTCGCCGGCGCCCCCCGCCTCGTCGACATCCGGTCGGACAACCCCATCGACGTCGCCATCGCCGAGGTCCGCGCGGGCAAGGTCGAGCTCGTCCCCGAAGACGCGGAGTAGCGGGCCCCGCGCCCGGGAGCGCAGGAATGGCCGGGAACGCGACCGGTGGCGCCCGCGGCTCGGCCCGCATCGTCGTCGCCGTCGGCGGCTCGATCGCCGCGTACAAGGTCGCGGACCTCGTCAGCAAGCTCGTCCAGGCCGGCCACCACGTCGACGTGGTCCTGACCCGGATGGCCCAGCGGTTCGTCGGCCCCCTCACGTTCTCGGCCCTGTCGCACCACCGCGTGCAGACCGACGAGAACTGGGGCGAGGGCGACCGCCCCGCCGCCCACCTCGAGACCACCGAACGCGCCGACCTCCTCGTGGTCGCCCCCGCGACCGCCGACCTGATCGGCAAGTTCGCCCACGGCATCGCCGACGAGATCGTCTCGACGACCTACCTCGGCTGCACGTGCCCGGTGCTCGTGGCCCCCGCCATGAACCAGCGCATGTGGCGCCACCCGCGCGTCGCCGCCAACGTCGAGACCCTGCGGCGCGACGGCGTGACCATCGTCG
>JAEUHO010000163.1 GCA_016795345.1 Planctomycetia bacterium
CCGGTGGCGGCGGGCGAGGTCGCGCTCTCGGACGGCACGAGCGTCACGCTTGGTCGCGACGGCGTCGCGCGGTTCCCGGGCCTCACCGCGGGCGTGGTCACGGTTGACGTCCGGGCGGCGGGGTACGTCCCCGTGTCGCGGCCCGTCCCGGTGCGGCGGGGCTCGACGTGGACCGAGACGATCGTCCTCGCGCGCGGGGTGGCGATCCGCGGCGTCGTCGTCCTCGCCGACGGGCGCCCCGCGAGCGGCGTGCGGGTCTCCGCCGAACCGCAGGACCGTCCCCGAGGTGGCGCCGTCACGTGGACCGGATGGGACGGCACGTTCGCGCTGGAGGGCCTCGTGCCCGGGACGTTCCGGGTGAGCGTCGAGGGCCCGGGGGCGGGCGCGGCGGACGCCGAGCGGACGCGGGTGGTCACGCCGCCCGTGGACGACCTGCGGTTCGTCGTCGCCGCACGCCCCGCGGTGACGGTGCGCTTCCGCGCGCCGGCTGGCGCGTCCCTGCCGCCGTTCGTCGCCGTGCGCGACGAGGACCTCGAGCGGGGGGGCAGTTCCGGCGGACAGGTGCCGGTCGCAGCCGACGGGAGCGCTTCCTGCGTCGCCGCGCGCGGCCGCCACCGGCTGACGTGGATCGTCGCGGGCTTCGCGCCGGTCGAGACCGAGGTCGACACGACGGCCTCACCGGCGGTGGACCTCGGCGTCCGCGTGCTCGACCCCGGCGTGACCGTCGAGGGGTCGGTGGTGGACGTGCGGGGCGTCGCGGTCCCCGGCGCCGAGGTCTCGAGCCCCGACTTCGGGTTCGAGGCGCTCGAGACGGACGGGGAGGGCCGCTTCCGGCTCGAGCACGAGCCACGCGAAGGGCGCATGATCGGGGTCGCGGCTCGCGGCTTCGTGTCGAGGTGGATGCCCGCGACGTACGAGGGGGACCCGGCGACGGTACGGATCGTCCTCGAGCGGGGCGGGGTGGTCCGTGGCGTCGTGCGACGGCGGGCCTCCGCCGAGAGGGAGTACGAGGACGGCGCGACGTTGACCACGCCCTCCGGCGAGGCCGTCGCGACCGACGGGGGCTTCGGCGTGGACGGCCGTTTCGAGGTGCGGGCGACGGCCGGCCGCTACGTCCTCCGCGTCCGGTCCGGCGGTGCCGTCGTCCTCGAGCGCGAGGTGACGCTCACCGAGGGCTCGGAGGAGACGATCGACGTCGCCGCGTCGCGGTGAGGGGCGTCACCGCCGGACGCGGCCGCGCCGGCGCACGGGCGCACCCGGCGTGCGCACGCCGTAGGTCGCGAACTTGGCGAGGACCTCGTCCATCTCGGCGTCGGAGAGGAGCACGGGCTCCCCCACCGTGAGCGCGCACAGGTACGTCGCGCAGAGCGACTCGACCTCGACGGCCAGCTTCAGCGCCGCATCGAGCGTCGGGCCCAACGTCAGTTGGCCGTGGTTCGCGAGCAGGCAGGCTTTGCGTCCCTCGAGCGCGGCCACCGCGTGGGCCGCCAGCGTCTCGGTCCCGAACGTCGCGTACGGCGCGCAGCGGATGGTGCGCCCGCCCGCCACGGCGACCATGTAGTGGAAGGCCGGCACGTCGCGCCGCAAGCACGCGAGCGCCATGGCCGCCTCGGAGTGTACGTGCACCACCGCGCCCGCCTCGGGCCGCGCGCGGTAGACCGCCGCGTGGAACGGCCACTCCGTCGAGGGCGCGTGCCGCCCCTTCGCCGCGCCGTCGAGCGTCATCGCGACGAGGTCGCGGGGCGTCATCGCGTCGTAGGGGAACCCCGACGGCGTCACGAGGAACCCCGTCGGCGTGCGCACCGACACGTTGCCCGACGTGCCGCGGTTGAGCCCGGAAGTGTTGAGCGCCCGCGCGGTCGCGACGACGCGCGCCCCGAGCGCCGCGGCCCCGGAGGCACCGGCGGTCCTGCGGCGGGCCGGGCTCACGGACGTGCTCCCGCGGCGGCCCGCTCGGGGAAAAGCGACGCGAGGCCCGCGCGGGTCGCGGGCGCGACGCCCCGCTCGGTGACGATCCCCGTCACGAGGCGCGCGGGGGTCACGTCGAACGCGGGGTTCGCGGCGTCCACGCCGTCGGGCGCGAGGCGCACCGTCCGCGGCGCGCCCTCCTCGTCGACGCCCTCGATCGTCGTGACCTCGGTCGCGGCCCGTTCCTCGATCGGGATCTCGCGCACGCCGTCGGCGAGCGCGAAGTCGATCGTCGAGCCGGGCGCCGCCACCAGGAACGGGATGCCGTGGTCGCGGGCCGCGAGTGCCTTCAGGTAGGTCCCGATCTTGTTCGCGACGTCGCCCGTGGCGGTCACGCGGTCGGCACCGACGAGGCAGAGGTCGACGCGGCCGTGCTGCATCAGGTGCCCGCCCGCGTTGTCGGCGACGAGGGTGCAGGGCACCCCGTGCTCCCGGAGCTCGAACGCGGTGAGGCGCGCGCCCTGGTTGCGCGGCCGCGTCTCGTCCACGAACACGTGGACGGGCACGCCGGCGTCGAACGCCGCGTACACGGGCGCCAGCGCCGTGCCGCCGTCCACGGTCGCGAGCCAGCCGGCGTTGCAGTGCGTCAGCACGTTCACGCGGCGGCCCGTGCGCTCGTGGATCTCCCGCAC
>JAEUHO010000026.1 GCA_016795345.1 Planctomycetia bacterium
GAAGCCGACGGCCGCCGCGGGGCTCGTGAGTGCCTCGAGGAACGCGACGAGGTCGGCCTGCTCCGCGGGCGTGAGGTGGAGCGGGCTGATCTCGGGCGCGCGGCCGGCGACCTTCGTGCCGCCGCGGTCGTAGTGCTCGACGACCTCGGCCAGCGTCTTCGCGCTGCCGTCGTGGAAGTACGGCGCGGTGAGCGCGACGTTGCGCAGGGTGGGGGTGCGGAAGCGGCCGCGGTCGGCGGGGTCGCCGGTGACCATGGACCGGCCGACGTCGGTCGCGCCCTCCTTCACGGTGCCGGTGGCGTGGAAGCCGAAGTCGGTGAAGGCGGCGTCGGACGGGCCCACGGTGTGGCAGGAGGCGCACGCGCCCTTCCCGACGAAGAGCGCGTGCCCGCGTTTCGCGGCGGGCGGGAGCGCGTCGGCGTCGCCGCCGAACCAGAAGCGGTCGAAGGGGCTGTCGGCGGCGAGCAACGTGCGCTGGAACGCGGCGAGCGCGTGGCCGACGCGGCGCAGCGTCACGGTCCTCGACCCGAAGGCCGCCTCGAACATCGGCCCGTAGGCCGGCACCGACGCGATCCGCTCGACGAGGAGGTCCTCGGTCATGTCGAGCTCGGTGGGCGCGAGGAGCGGGCCCTCCGCCTGCGCCTCGAGGCTCACGGCGCGGCCGTCCCAGAAGAGCGCGGGGTAGATCGCCGCGTTGAGGAGGCTCGGGACGTTGCGGTGGCCGACCTGCCCGCGGACGCCGACGGCGGTCGGGAGCCCGTCGCCGTAGCCCTTCTCGGGCGCGTGGCAGTCGACGCAGCCCTTGGTGCCGTCGCGCGACAGCGTGCGGTCGAAGAAGAGGCGGCGGCCGAGCGCGAGCTTCGCGTCGGTCACGGGGTTGCTCGGCGGCACCCACGGCGACGGCAGGCCGCGCGGGACCTCGAGGCGGCCGTCCTTCCACGCGGTGAGGCGGATGCGGTCGTCGTCGCCCGCGCGCGCGGGCGCGAGCGCGAGGCCCGCGGCGGCGACGGCGAGGAGGGCGAGCGGCAGCCGGACGGACGCGCGGCCCACGGCGTCACCGCCACCGGAACGGCAGGCGCCGCAGCCGCTCCGCGAGCGGCGCGGGCACGGGGACGCGTTCGTCGAGGTAGGCGAGGGTCGCCCGGACGTCGTCGGCCTCGCGCTCGAGGTCGGCGGCGGCGTCGGGCCGGCCCTTGCCGCGCAGGTCGGCGGCGCGCTGCCGCAGCGAGTCGGCCTCGCGGCGCGCGGCGGCGACCTGCGGGGGCTCGGGGTCGCCGGGCGCCGCGAGCCGCGAGGCGGCGTAGACCAGCTCCGGGCGCACCTCGAACCAGCGGTCGCGCCCGTCGAACGGGTCCTTCACCGGGCCGCCGCGCTCGACCTCGGGGTGCGACGTCCAGGCCTTCACCGTGAGCTCGCCGGCCAACGGATCGACCCACGCGCGCGACATGCCGCGCTCCTCGCGCACGTCGAGCGCGTACGTGCGCGCGGCGCCGAGGGGCCGGCTCGTGTCCACGCCGGTGAACGGGCCGAACGCGACCAGCCACACCGCGGGCGCCGTCACCTTCACCGTCACGCTCACCGCGTACGTCCCGCGCGCCGAGCGGCCCCACGCGAGCGCGCGGTCGGCGAACGCGCGGCCGTCCCGCGCGAAGGCGTCGGCGGGCATCACGAGCAGCTGCACCGCGTCGAACATCGCGTAGTCGGTCGGCGCCTCCTCGTACCGGAACACGACCTGTCCCGACGGGCCGTCGAGTGTCGGCGCTACGCGCAGCATCCCGAAGCCGAGGAGGGCGGTCCCGGACTCGTCGAGCCACCGGGCCTCGCCGTCCCGGGAGGTCGGGGGTCGGTCCACCGGAGCCGGGGGATCGGTCCGCGGCGCGGGATCGGAAGGCCCGGGCGCCGCCGGGGGTGCGTCGCCGGCGAAGGCCCGGGACGACGGGCCCGACCCGCGGCCCGACGCGAGGCCCGCGACGACGCCGAGCGCGACCACGGCGACGGCGAGGCGGACGGGGCCGGGGGGGCTCGCGGGCATCGCCGCATTCTACGGCCCGGTTGCCTTTACCTCGGGCGGCGCTTCGGCTTGAATGGGCGGTCTCCCCGGGAGGCTTCGCGCATGTCCGTCCGTCCGCGTTCGGTCGTCGCGATCGGCCTCGTCGTCACGCTCGTCGTCGGGTTGCTGGCCTCCGTCGCCGACGCGCGCGGCGGCGGCAGCGGCGCGGCGGGCGGGCGCATGGGCGGCGGCGCGAAGCGCGGCAAGAAGGGCGCCAAGGCCAACGCGCAGGTCGAGCAGATCATCCACGACACGTACCGTCGCGACGTCGTGAACCGCAGCCGGTTCGTCGGCGGGTAGGCGCCGTCCCGGGACAGGATCGTCGACCGGAGGCCGTGCGCCGGGGCGCGCGGCGCGAGGGCCGACGAGGATCGCGGGTTCCCGACCCGTGCAGCAGGCGTGACGCCGCGCGGCGCGTCCCGCCGCCGGCCGACATCGACGAGAGCGTTCCGTGACAAGCCCCAGCACGCGCGAGGTCCCGGTGGTGCATCGACGTCCCGCCGCCGTCGTCGCGGCGGCGCTGCTCGTCGTCGTGGCGTGCCTCGTCGCGCGGCCCGGCACCGTCGCCGCCGACGAACCGACGGACCCGGCCGCGAAGGCGGCCATCGGCGACGCGGCGGCGGTCGCGGCGTCGCTCGCGGACGGGTACCGCAAGGGCACGCTCGACGTGTGGGCCGCGCGGCTGTACCAGGACCTGCGCACCGAGGCCGGCGAGCGCGCGGCGCTGCGCACCGAGACGGAGGCCGCGTTCCCCGCGCCGCGCACCGGGGTGGCGGCGTACTTCGCCGCCCGCGTCGCGGACCGGAAGGACTACGAGACGCTCCTGAACCGCTGCTTCGGCGCGGTGGACCAGCCGGGCGCGGTGATGCTCGACCTCGGGTGGAACGCCCTCGCGACGGAGCGGCTGCCCGTCGCGCTGGCGCTGGTGCCGAAGGTGCGGCGCGCGCTGCCGGACCACGAGGAGGCGACGCTGTTCGACGCGACGGTCCAGCGGGCCCAGGGCAACGTCGAGGGCGCCGTGCGGACGCTCGCGTCGTTCGTGGCCTCGCACCCCGACGCGTTCGAGGCGCGGCGCGCGTGGGCCCACGCGCTCGCGGCCGCGGGCCGCCGCCCGGACGCCCTCGGCGTGCTCGACGAGGGCCTCAAGCGGATGCGGGCGGCGCCGCTGCTCGTCGCGCGCGCGGCGATCTTCCTCGAGATGCGGGACCTCGCGGCGGCGCAGGCCGCGCTCGACGAGGTGAAGCAGACCGGACGGCCCGCGCTCCGCGCGGAGGCCGCGGCGCTGCGGGCCGCCGTGCGCCTCGCGAACCGCGACGTCCCCGGCGCGCTGACGGCGGTCGAGGAGGGCCTGAAGATCTCGCCCGTCAGCGCGGTGGCCCTGCGCGCGAAGGCCCGGTGCCAGGAGCTGGCCGGGCGGCCCGCGGAGGCGCTCGCGGCCCTCGACGCGGCGATCGCCCTCCGGCCCGGCTGGGCGGCGCTCTACGCGGACCGTGGGGCCGTCTACCTCCGCAACCGGCAGGTGAAGGAGGCCCGCAAGGCGCTGACCGAGGCGAAGCGGCGCGACGCGGACGACCCCGCCGTCGCCCTGCTGCTCGGGGCGCTCGCCGAGGAGGACGCCGACTGGTCGGTCGCGGAGAAGCTCTACCGCGGGATCCTCCGCAACGACCCGGACCACCTCGACGCGCGACGGATGCTCGCGGGGGTCATCCTGCTCCTCGGGCGGCTCGACCAGGCGGACGAGGAGGCCCAGGCGGTCCTCGCGCACGACCCGAAGGACGCGGTCTCGTGGTTCGTGCGCGGGCGCGTCGCCTACCGGCAGGACCGATGGGACGAGGCGCTGGCGTACTTCGACAAGTCGATCGCGGCGGACCCGACGTACCCGCTGCCGCACTGCGGCAAGGGGTGGGTGTACGAGCAGCAGGACAAGCTGGACGACGCGAAGAAGTCGTTCGAGGCGGCCGTCGCGGCGGACCCGAAGATGCCGCTGCCGCACCGCGACCTCGCGGAGCTGCTCGAGGAGCTCTCGGACTTCGGCGTGGCGGCGAAGCACTATCGCCTCTACCTCGAGCTCGGCGGCGCCGACCCGGACGAGGACGTCAAACACGCGGTCGAGCGCCTCTCCAAGTAGCGGCCCGTCCCGTGGCGCGGGGCCCGACGCGGTCCGGCGGGGTCGGCCGGCGGCCGGGCCTCGCGGTCGCGCGAGGGGGGAGCGTCAGAGCCAGAGCCAGGCGATGAGGTAGCGCAGCCCGTCGTGGCCGGGCATCTCCGCCGCGCCCTCCGCGAGCCGGACCAGCGACGGCACCGCCTCGGGGTCGCAGAGCCGGCCGAGCGCCTCGCAGGCGTGCGCGCGCAGGTCGTCCTTCGTCGGCTTCGCGCGGACGAGGCGCACCAGCGGCTCGACGGCCGCGACGTGGTCGCACCGGCCCAGCGCGTCGGCCAACGGCGCCAGCCGCCAGCCCGCGCCGCCCTCGGCCAGCTCGTCGGCCATCGCGGTCACGACGTCGGCGCCGGTCCCGAGGCGGGAGAGCGCGGCGAGCGCCTTGCCGCGCACGAACCCGTCGCCCTTGCGCTCCGACGCGACGGTGCGGAGGGTGTCGACGGCGGGCGGGACCGCGCGGCCGATGAGGCCGAGGGCCTCGCACGCGTACGCGCGCGGGGAGGCCGTGCCGCTGCCGTCGCGCGCGCGGGCCGCGAGCATGGGGATCGACGCCTCGTCGCCGAAGAGCCCGAGGCCGACGAGATAGGCGCCGCGCGCTTCGCCGGCGCCGCGGTCCTCGTCGAGGAGCTTGCGGAAGCGCTCGAGGGCCTCGCGACGGAACGTGTGGTAGCCGCGGACCTCCACGGCCTTCGGCGTGCGGCGGCCCGCGATCCCGACGGCCAGCATCGCGAAGGGGCGCATGCCGAGGTCGGCGGAGGCGAGGCCGTCGAAGAGGAAGGTGTCGGCGCCGGACCCCTCGACGACGGCGCCGCTGCCGGCGTCGAGGTCGGCGGCGGCGAGGCGCGCGACGGCGAGCAGGCCCGCCGGGCGGAAGAGGCTCTGGGCGGGCTCGGTCTCGACGAGCGCGCACACGCGCCGCACGACGTCCACGCGGGTGCCGCTCTCGAACGCGGCGGCGCGCAGGCCGAGGCCGGTGAGCGCGCCGAGGCGGACCGGGTCCGGGTGGCGGCGCGACAGCAGGATCGCGAGCAGCGTCGCCGCGCTGGGCTGCGGACACAGCCGCGCGTACGCCAGGACGGCGTGGCCGCGGGCCACCGGGCCGAGCCTCGACTTCCCCGCCATGCCGGTCACGCCGAGCGCCCGCAGCGACTGGATGAGGTCCTCGCCCACGACGTCGGGGGGGAAGCGGGACAACGCGAGGAGGATCGCCGCGGGGATCTCGTCGCTGGCCCAGTTCGCCGAGAGGCGGCTCCAGAGGTCGCGCGCGAGCACGTCGAGCGCCGGACCGCCCTGGTCGGCGAGCAGGCCGAGCGAGGTGGCGGCGACGCACCGCGCGCGCGTCGTGAGGTTCTGGTCGTCGAGCGCGAGCGCGAGGGAGCGGCGGACGCGCGCGAGCATCCCGTCGTCGAGGCGGCGGGTCGGGTCGGTGCGGCGCAGCAGCCCCAGCGCGCCGAGCGCGGTCTCGGTCTCGTCGCGGTCGGTGTCGCGCCGCTGGGCGGCGGCGAGGAGCGGCTCCGCGTGCTCCGGGCGGCGGCCGAGCTTCCCGAGGGCGCGGTAGCAGGCGGTCACGACCGCCGCGGGGAAGTCCTGCTTGGGCTCGATCGCCCACAGCAGGAGCGGTACGACCTCGGCCCCGGCGGCGTCGTCGAGCGTGCGCACGCGAGGCCCGGGCGGCGGCGGGTCGCCGAGCGGCCCGTCCGTCGTCACGCGGATGCGGGCGGGCGCGAGGAGCGGGGCCTGGACCTCCCACCAGCGCCGCCAGGCGTCGTCCTGACCGCCCGTCGTCGCGCGCGGGACCGGCGCCGTGGGCTGCTGGGGGTCCTGCGGGCCGGCGGCGGGCGGGCCCAGGGTCGGGGGGACGTTGGGGGCGCTGCCGCCGGGGGCCTCTCCGTTGTGCGCCCAGGCCGGGAGCCCGCCGGCGGCGACGAGCGCCGCCGCGAGGATCCGTCGCCGCCATCGACCCGACCGCATCGCGACCTCCAACGGTGCAAACGTCGCTCGGACCGGTCCGCTCCACCGGACACGCAGCCCGGGGGGGCGGGCGGCGCGGCGGCGCCCGCCGGCGCGGGTCAGAGGAGCGAGAGGACCTCGTTCAGCGCGTCGGTGCCGGCGAGGTAGTTCACGTCGAGCGAGAGGCGGGAAAGGCTCGGGACCGTCGCGGGGTCGGCGAGGAGGCCGAGGGCCGCGATGGCGACGGCGCGCGCGGGGTCGCCGACCTTGCGGTCGGCGGCGAGCGCGAGGAGGGGACGGACCGCCTTCACCGCGCCGATGGCGCCGAGCGCGACGGCCGCGCGCGCGCGGACGTGGTCGGCGGACGCGAGGCGGATCTCGTCCACCAACGGGTCCGTGGCGGCGGCGTCGCCGAGCGCGCCGAGGGCGCGGGACGCCTCGCGGCGGAGGTCGTCCGACGACCGCCGGACGAGCACGGCGCGCAGCGCGACGAGCGTCTCCGGGGCCGGGCGCCCGAGCAGGCCGAGCGCGTTCGCCGCGCGGGCGCGCACGTCCGGGCTCGTGCCGCCGTCGAGCAGCAGGCGGCCGAGCCGGGCGGACGACGCGTGGTCGCCGGCCAGACCGAGCGCGAGGGCCGCGGCGCCGCGGCACGCCGGGTCCTCGGACTCCCGGTCGAGGACGGCCGCGAGCACGGGGATGGCGCGGGACCGCAGCGCCTCGAGCCCGCTGCAGACCGGGACCGCGCCGTCGGACCGGAGCGCGAGCCCGAGGGCGATCGCGGCGAAGGGCCGGCTCGCGGCCGAGCCGTGGTCGGCGGCGTCGGCCAGCGCGTCGGCGCCGCGGGGGAGCTCGCCCGTGGACAACGCGAGGCCCGCGCCGACGAGGCGGCCGATCGAGAGCAGCGCGAAGCCGGCCGTCTCGGGGTCGCCGCGGCGCGCGGGGGCGAGCAGCTCGGTGACGGCCGTCACGCGCAGGGTGTCGTCGAGGCGGGGCGCGAGGTGGCCGAGCGCGAGGATCGCCGAGCGCCGGACGTCGCCGGGATGGTGCGACCCCTTCGCGACGCCGAGGAGGAAGCCGGCCGACTCGGGGCCCACGAGCTTCGCGTACGTGAGGACCGCGTGGGCCTGCGCCACGTCGCCGCGGGCCCGGCCCGAGAGGCGACCGGTGCCGGCCAGCGCGCGCAGGGCCTCGCGTACCCCCGAGGGGACCCCGCCCTCGGGCTGGAGCGCGAGCGCCGAGAGGAGCGCCACCGTCGCCTCGGGGCCCGAGCGGGGCTCGAGGAGCCGCGACCACAGCGCCTGCGTCGTGCCGCGGAGGTCGCGCGCGAACGCGTCGCCGGGCGTGCCCGGCTGGTCGCCGAGGAGGCCGAGGGAGAACGCGGCGAAGCAGCGGACGCGCACCGGGATGCCGTCGTCGTCGAACGCCTCGAGGAGCGCGCGACGGACCTGGTCGAGGAACTTGCCGTCGAAGCGATCGCCCTCGGCGTCGCGGCGCAGGCAGCCGAGGCCGATGGCGGCGCCCTCGCGGGCGAGCGTCGGCGCGCTCGCGTCGCGCAGGACCGCGAGGAGGCGGTCGGCGTCGGTCGGTTCGTCGGTCGTCTTGCCGAGCGCGATGAACGCCGACGCCAGGACGTCGGCGTCGTCGCCGTGGAAGCCGCCCGCCGCCGCGCGGAGGAACGGGACGACCTCGAGCCGTCGCGCCTGCGCGAGGACGTGAGCCGACGCGTCCGCGTCGCCGGTCACGTCGGTGTGGCGGCGCGGGCCGCGGAAGCGGTCGGCGTTCTGGTCCCACCACAGCGTCCAGTCCACGCCGGTCACGGCGGTGCGTCGGCCCTCGCCGGCGCGGTCGCGGCGGCCCGCGACGGTGGGCTTGCTCGCGGGCGTGCCGTCCGTGTCGGGGCCCGCGGGCTTCGGCGCGGCGGGGCCGGTCGGGGTGACGGGGGCGCTCGGCGCGGGCGGCGGAGGGGGCGGGGACGACGGCGGCGTCGTCGGCGGCACGCCGGGCCGCGGTCCGGAGGGGTCGAAGCCGGGCGTCGTCGGGCCCGGCGCCGTCGGGTCGGGCTTCGTCGTCGGCGGCTTGAACGGCGGCTGGCCGGTGGTGGGCGGCTTGAGCGGGCCCGTCGGCAGCGAAGGCGGCGGCGGCGGCGCGTACGGGTCCGGCTTCATCCAGTCCGGCGTCGGGGGCGGCGGCGGGGGCGGCGTCATCTGCCCGCCGTGGGCCCACGCAGTCGATGCGGAGGCGAGCAGGAGCGTCGCTGCGACGAAGCTCCGGGCGCGAGTGCGGGTCCGTCGGTCCGGTCGGCTCATCGCCGCTCCTACGTCGTGCCTCGATTCCGTCGTGCGCCCGTCGGGAGGATACCCGGCCCGGCACCGCCGTGGGACAGCGCCCGGCGGTTTCGTTACGAACGCCCGCCCGAGGTCGTGGCTTCGGCCGCGTGGGCACCCCCGGGTGCCGAAACGAAACCGGCCGGCCCCGCGGGGGGCCGGCCGGTCGGTGCGCCAGAGGGCGCGTGGGTCGGGGACGACTACAGGAACGAGAGGACCTCGTTGATCGGGTCGCTCGTCGCGCGGTAGTTGATGTCCTTCGAGATGCGGGCGAGGCTCGGGATGAACTCGAGGTCGCCGATCAGGCCGAGGCCGGCGCACGCGATCGCGCGCGTCGGGTCGGGCTTCTGCGGGTTCTTGAGCAGGTCCACGAGCGGCTTGATGGCGCGGGCGTCGCCGATCTTGGCGAGCGCGATCACCACCTGGCCCTGGACGTTCTGCGTGTCCGCTTCCTCGAGCTCCTTCAGCAGGATCTGCACCGCGTCGCTCTGGCCGAGGAGGCCGAGACCGATGGCGCACTGGAGGCGGAGCTCCTCGGACGAGCGCTCCTTGAGCGCCTCGCGGAGGGCCTTGAGGACGTCGGGCGACGCGGCGCGCATCATGCCGAGCGAGACGGCGCAGTAGCCGCGCAGCTCGCTGTCGGCCTGACGGTCGGCCAGGATCTCGACGAGCGGCTTCTTGAAGCCGTCGTCGCGCATCATGCCGAGCGCCACCGCGAACGCGCCCTGGGCGCGCTTGTCCATCTTCGTGTCGGTCAGGCCCTCGTGGAGGATCTCCATGGCCTGCACGCGGAAGTTGGCGTACGCCTCGATCGTCGGGCGGTCACCGATCGCACGGCAGACGAGGCCGACCGCGAGCGCGCCGTAGGGGCGCTCGTTGTACCGGCCGTCCTTCGCGATCTTGAGCAGCTCGTCGGCGACCTTGACGCCCTTGGCGTTGATCACGTCCGTGCGGTCCTGCTTGACGTCGGCGACGAGCAGGTACGCGAGCGACATGAGGCCGAAGTTGCGCGTGGAGCCCTCCTTGACGGCCTCCATCGTGCGCCACAGCTCGATCGCGAGGTTCGCGCGCTCGGCGCCGTCCACGCGCTGGCCGAGCTTGCCCAGCGAGATCGCGGCGGAACGCTTGACGTTGATGCCCGTGCCCTTGACCTTCATGGCCGTGGCGAGCGGGACGATCTCCTTCGCGGAGCCGACGCGGCCGAGCGCCAGGGCGGCGTAGGACGACACGAGGTCGCTCACGTTGTCCTTGCCCAGCTTGCCCTTCAGCGCGCACTCCTTGAGGGCCTCGATCATGTCGGGCTTGATCGTGTCGGGCGCCTGCATCGACAGCGACAGCAGGGCCGAGACGTAGTAGTCGTCACCCGGGAGCTTCTCGCCGAGGCGGTCGAAGATCCGCTGGGCGGTCGTCGCCTCGAGCGCGGTGTCGGACGGCGCGTAGAACAGCCCGCCCTTGTCGCCCGTCGAGGTCACGCCACGGGTCGTCGGCTGGTCGCCGAGCAGGCCGAGGGCCAGCATGGCGAACGCGCGCGACCGCGTGTTGAACTCCTTGTTGTCGAAGCACTCGAACAGGAAGTCGCGGACGCGGTCCAGCTCCTTCGCGTCGAACTGCCGGGCGGCGTCCGTGCGACGGATCATGCCGAGGGCGAAGACCGCCGACTCGTGGACCAGCTGCGAGATGTCCTTCGGGCGCTTCCCGTCCGCGTCGACGATCGCCTTGCGGATCAGGGCGATGTCGGTCGGGTCGTCCGTGACCTTCGCGAGCGCGATGTACGACGCCGACTCGGTGTCGGGGTACTTGCTGTTGTTCGGGTCCATGGCCCAGCGCAGCGCCGGGATGAGGTTCTCCTTGACCTCCTTCTCCGTGGCGCGCGTGGCGTCGGTCTTCGCGGCCGACGCGTCACCGACGACACCGAGGCCGCCGCCGGGCGAGACGCGCAGGCGATAGATCGCGTCCTTGATCTGGAGGATCTCGTCGCTGTTGTAGTTCCACCAGAAGATCCACTGGTCGTAGGACGTCTGGGGCTTGTTGCCGCGGGGCTTGCCCGGGTCGTCGCCGGTCGTGTTCGGCGGCGGGGGCGCGCCCGGAGGCGTGTTCGGCGTCGTCGGCGCGGGCGGCTGCCCAGGGGTGTCCGGCGGCGTCGTGGGCGGCGTGCCCGTCGGCGGCGGGGGCGGGGGCGGCGGCGTCGGGTCGGTCGGCTCGCGCAGGCCCGGCGGCACGCTGCCGCCCGGCGTGCGGTACTGACCGCCGTGGGCGAACGCCGTGGGCGCCGCGATCATCGCGATCGCGCTGCCCGCGACGATTCCGTAGAGAAGACGCTTCATCGGATCACTCCTCGAGTCCGACCGCGGATCGACCGGACCCAGCGTCCGGACGACCGCACTCGGGCGACGTCCCCATGAAAGCACGTTCGATGCCAGCCGTCACGTCCTCACTTGCCCGGCCTACGCCGACGCGAACGTTCCTTAAACCATTGCTGTATCAATACTTACACTCGACTTTCGGGACCGCGAGGCCCGCCCGCCCCCGGTCCGGCCCGGGGCTTTCTGCTACCCGCAGGTAGCGGGCGGTTCCCAAACGATACGCCGCGGGCAACCGCGCGGGGTGACGCAAGGCCCGGTGGCCGACGTGTCCGGTTCCGCCATTTGGGGACCGGCGCCGGATGGCGGAACCAGTCCCGGGCGATCCGCCCCTCGACGACCGGCATGGATGGGCGGATCGGCCGCCGGGCCTCGCGGTCCCGGGAGCTCGAGTGGGCTACGGGGTCGGCTGGGACCACCAGGTCTGGTCGACGATGTGGCGGTCGAGGTAGGCCGCCGCGGCCGCGGGCTCGTCGGTCAGCAGCCAGAGGTCGAGGTCGCCGGGCGAGATCGCGCCTTCCTGGAGCAACACGTCCTGCATCCAGGCGACGAGCGGCCCGAAGTAGGACGTCCCCAGCAGCACGACCGGGATGCGGCGGATCTTCCGCGTCTGGATGAGCGTCAGCGTGTCGAAGAGCTCGTCCATCGTGCCGAAGCCGCCGGGCGCCACGACGAGGCCCGCCGCGAACTTCGTGAACATCATCTTGCGGATGAAGAAGTAGTCGAAGTCGATCGCGACGTCGCAGAAGTCGTTGATCTCCTGCTCCATGGGCAGGTGGATGCCGAGGCCGACGGACTTGCCCCCGCCCTCCTTCGCGCCGCGGTTCGCCGCCTCCATGATCCCGGGCCCGCCGCCCGTGATGATCGCGTAGCCCATGGTCGCGAGCAGGCGCGAGGTCTCGCGCGCGAGCAGGCACCAGCGGTTGTCCTGCTTGAAACGCGCCGAGCCCCAGACGCTGATGGCGGGGCGGATGTCGCGCAGCCCGTCGATGGCGTCGACGTACTCGCTGATGATGCGGAAGATCCGCCACATCTCCTTGCTGTCCACGCCGCGCTCGACGTGCGGGTCCTGCCCCTTGCGGCGCAGGCGGCGCCCGTCGCGCGAGGGGAGCGGGAGGCCCGCCGCGTCGAGCGGCACGCTCTCCGAGGGGGCGCGCGGCGCCGGGCGCGGGGCGGGCGGGACGCCGGGCCCGTCGGCGCCGGGTCGGTCGTGAGGGTCGCGGCGGTCGTGGTCGTCGGGCATGGGGCGGCTCCTGCCGCCCCACCCTATCCGACGGCGCGGCGCGGGCCGCGCCGCGACTACGCCTGGTCCTGCGCGAGCTTCTTCGCGTTGCGGGCCTCGCGACGCCGGTCGGCCTCCTTCAGCATGCGCTTGCGCATGCGGAGGTTCTTCGGCGTCACCTCGAGGAGCTCGTCGTCGACGATGAACTCGAGGCACTCCTCGATGCTCATGCGGACCGGCGGCGGGAAGTCGGCCTTCTCGTCGGCGCCGGCGGAGCGGATGTTGGTGAGGTGCTTCTTCTTGCACGGGTTGACGAGGACGTCCTCGTCGCGCCGGTGCTCGCCCGTCACCTGGCCTTCGTAGACCATCTCGCCCGGCTCGACGAAGAACGGCCCGCGGTCGACGAGCGCGTTGAGCGCGTACGACGTGACGGGGTTCGTCTCGCTGCAGACCTGGCTGCCGGTCATGCGCGCGGGCAGCTCGCCGCGGTGCGGCGACCAGCCCTTCACCATGCTCGACATCACCGCGGCGCCGCGGGTGGCGTTCATCAGCTTCGTGCGGAGGCCGATGAGGCCGCGCGAGGGCGCCTCGAACTCGAGGAACGCGGTGTCGCCGTGGGTCTGCATGTGCTGCAGCTCGCCGCGGCGGCGGCCCATCAGCTCGATCACCTTGCCGGCGTCGTCGGGCGGGACCTCGATCGTGACCTGCTCGATGGGCTCCTCGACGCCCGTCGGCGTCTCGCGGAAGAGCACCCGCGGGCGGCCCACGGCGAACTCGTAGCCCTCGCGGCGCATCGTCTCGATGAGGATGCCGAGGTGCAGCACGCCGCGCCCGCGGACCTCCATCGAGTCCGTGCGGTCGGTCGGGAGCACCTGCAGGGCCACGTCGGCCTTCGCCGCGCGGTCGAGGCGCTCCTTCACGTGGCGCGTGGTCACGAACTGGCCGTCCTGGCCGGCGAACGGCGAGTCGTTGACGCGGAACTCCATCGCCAGCGTCGGCGGCTCGACCTTCATCACCTGGGGCTGCACCGGGCGCACGGGGTCGGCGATCGTGTCGCCGATCTCGACGCCCTCCATGCCCGCGATCGCCACCACGTCGCCCGCCTCGAGGATCTTCGCCGGGATCTTCTTCATCCCGTCGAACGTGTACAGGCGGCCGGCCGTGAGCGGGCTCGACGTGAGGTCGGGGTGCAGCAGGAGGATGCGGTCGTTCTCCTTGATCGACCCGCCCTCGAGCCGGCCCACCGCGATGCGGCCCACGAACGCGTCCTGCTCGACGTGCACGACGGGCAGGTTGATCGCGTCCTCGAGCTTCGCCTTCGGCGCCGGGATCCGCTCGAGGATCGTGTCGAGGATCGGCGCCAGCGTGGGCCCGCCCTCGGGGGTGAGGCCCGCGCGGCCCTGGCGGCCGGACGCGTAGATCACCGGGAACTCGAGCTGGTGGTCGTGGGCGCCGAGCTCGATGAAGAGCCCGTACACCTGGTCGAGCACCTCCTGCGGCCGCGCGCCCTGCCGGTCGATCTTGTTGATGATCACGATCGGCTCGAGGCCGCGGTCGAACGCCTTGCGGAGCACGAAGCGGGTCTGGGGCAGCGGGCCCTCGAACGCGTCCACGAGCAGGCACACGCCGTCGGCCATGCGCAGCACGCGCTCGACCTGCCCGCCGAAGTCGGCGTGACCGGGGGTGTCGATGACGTTGATCTTCGTGCCGCGCCAGGTGAGCGAGCAGTTCTTCGAGAAGATCGTGATCCCGCGCTCGCGCTCCAGGTCGTTGCTGTCCATCAGCAGCGGGGCGTCGGGCGTCAGGGTCTTCACCATGCCGGCGAAGGCGAGGAGCCCGTCAACGAGCGTGGTCTTGCCATGGTCTACGTGGGCGACGATGGCGACGTTGCGGAGGGCGGGCATGGGGATTCCGGACGGGAACGGGGGGTGAATCCCGGAGCGTACCAGCCGCGGACGGGACCGGCGCGGTCGGCGCACCCGGGGGGCGTAGACTCTCCGGCCATGACCGAGACCCGCGCCAAGATCGTCGCCACCCTGGGCCCCGCATCCTTCTCGCCCGCCGTCCTGGCCGACCTGGCCGCGGCGGGCGTCGACGTCTTCCGGCTGAACGGCGCGCACACGGCGCCCGATCGGGTCGCCGGCCGGGTGCGTCGCGTCCGCGCGACGGCGCGGCGCGTCGGCCGCGGCCTCGGCGTCCTCCTCGACCTGCCGGGGGTGAAGGTGCGCTGCGGGGCGCTGCCCGGCGGCGCCGTGACGGTCAAGCAGGGGGAGCGGCTCGACCTCGGGCCCGCGCGGGGGCCGGCCGCCGGCCACGTGCCGGTCCCGCGGAGCGTCTTCGCGGCGCTCGTGCCCGGCGCGGAGGTCCTCCTCTCGGACGGCACGGTGGTCCTCCGCGTCGTCGAGCGCGGCCCGCGCGCGGCCCGCACCCGCGTCGAGGCCGGCGGCACGATCCGCGATCGCGTGGGCGTCCACGTCCGCGGCGCGCGCCACCCCGGCGCGGTCCTCACCCCGCTCGACATCGTCCTCGCGAAGGCCGGGGCCGTCGCGGGCGTGGACGCGCTCGCGATCTCGTTCGTCCGCGGGCCGGCCGACGTGCGCCGCCTGCGCCGCCTGCTCGTCGAGGCGCGCGTCCGCATGCCGCTGCTGGTCGGCAAGCTCGAGCGGCGCGAGGCCGTCGAGAACCTCGACGCGACGCTCGACGCCTGCGACGGCGTGATGGTCGCGCGCGGCGACCTCGGCCTCGAGTACGGCCCGGAGGAGGTCCCGGGGCTGCAGAAGCGCATCCTCGAGGCCGCGAGCCGGCACGGCCGCTTCGCGATCACCGCGACGCAGATGCTCGAGTCGATGACGACCGCCGCCCGGCCCACGCGCGCCGAGGCCTCCGACGTCGCGAACGCCGTGTTCGACGGCACCGACGCCGTGATGCTCTCGGGCGAGACCGCCGTCGGCGCGCACCCGGCCCTCGTGGCCTCGACGATGAACCGCATCCTCGCGGCCGCCGAGGCCGACCCGCACTGCCCGTTCGCCGGCGACCCGCGCATCCCGGGGCCCGACGCCGACGCGCGCCGCCCGGACCGGCTCGTCGTGCGTGCCGCGGTGCGGCTCGCGATGGACGCGCGGGCCGCGGCCGTCGTCGTCTTCACGCGCGGGGGCCAGTCGGCCCGGCGGCTCGCGAAGGAACGCCCGCGGGCGCCGATCTTCGCGTACGCGCGCGAGCCCGAGGTGGGCCGCGGCCTCCTCCTCTCGTGGGGCGTCCGTCCGCGTCACCTCCCCGCGCGCGGCTCGACCGACGCGGTCCTGCGCAGCGTGATGTCGAGCCTCCAGCGCGAGCAGCGGCTGCGCCGCGGCGACCGCGTGGTGCTCGTGATGGGGGGCGCCGAGGACCCTGCGGGGACGACCTCGCTCGTGAAGCTCGTCACGCTCTGACCCGTCGGCCGCGGCCGCGGTCCCGGGCGGCGTCGATCGCCGCCGACGCGGGACCGGCGGGGCCGGCGGCGGCGGCGACAGGGCCCGGAGACGGGGTCCGGACCCGAAGAGGCGCCCGTTCGCCGAGCAGACCTCCCCGCAGCCCGGCGCCGCGCGGGCGCCGCAGGGGCGCTTCTTGGGCCGAGGCTAGCCCCAATGCCAGGAAGTTAAGCGACACAGCGGGTCTGCTTGCAGGGGTAGGACGACATCTTGATCTTGACCTCGCGGGGGTTGGATCGTCCGGGTCTGGTTGGGACGAGGACGCGGGTCAGGGCGGCGAGGAGCCGGGCGTAGCGTTCGGGCAGACGGGCGGTGGGCAGGGCGGCCATGTCGCGGACGGCCTCTCGCACCCGTTCGAGCGCGACGACGAAGCTGAGTCGCAGCGGTGACAGTTCGGCCGC
>JAEUHO010000189.1 GCA_016795345.1 Planctomycetia bacterium
CGGCGCCCTCGGTCTCGGGCGCGACCACCATGGACACGTCCACGGCGGTCGCCGAGCCCGCCGCGTCGCGCGCGGCGACGAGCCGCTCGAGCGCCGCCTGCGTCCGCGCCAGCGGGATGCCGCGCACGCGCTCGTGCGTCGCCGCGTCGCCGTCCACCGAGACGGTCACGCGGTCCACGCGCGCGGCGAGCAGCTCGCCGATCCGGCGGTCGTCGAGCAGGGTGCCGTTGGTCGTGACGAGCGTGCGGATGCCGCGGTCGGCCGCCTCCGCCGCGAGGGCCGCGAAACGCGGGTGCAGCAGCGGCTCCCCCCACTGGAAGAGCAGCGCGAACTCGAGCGGACCGGCGCCGTCGAGGGCCTTCCGGAAGAGGCCGTCGTCCATCACGCCGCGCGGGCGCGCCATGCGGCCGTCGGCGGTCGGGCAGAAGGTGCACTTGAGGTTGCAGCGGTTCGTGAGCTCGAGGTTCGCCGAGAGCAGCGCGGGCGCGCGCGACCACCCGACGCGGTACGCGAGCTCGTTCAGGACGCCGCCGAGGAACGCGCGGGGCGTCCGGTACCGGATGGCGATGGCGTCCGCGAGCTCGGGCCGGCGGAGGTAGAAGCGCGCCACCAGCCGCGCGAGCGCGCGGGCCCACCCCGGGATCCGGCCGACCCCTCGACGGGACGACGCCGCGGCCGGCGGCCGCCCCGCGCCGGACGCGCCGTCCGCCGCCCGCTCGCCGACGCGGTGCGGCGGAACGTCGACGGCGAGGGACGACGGAGGGCTCATGGGGACCAGGTCCGGCACGGAGCGGGAGCGAGACGGCCCGCGGGCGCCCCCGCGCGGTGCCGGCCACGGTCGGTCCCGGCGCGGAGACGACGCGACATGAAACGGGCCCGGCGCGGCGTGTCGCCGCCCCGGGCCCGAGGATACGCCACGGCGCGCACCGAAGGCGCGACGCCAGGACGCGAGGATCAGACCTTCTGGAACGGGATCGTCAGGTCGAAGATCGTCGGCATCGGGTGGATCGTCGGGTTGAGCGCCCCGCCCCGACGGACGCGGAACCGCGCGCGCCAGCGCACGTACTGCTTGCCGTTGAGCGTCGCGAACGAGCTGTGCACCGTCCACGGCGTGAGCGACGTCGAGGTCGTCGGGTCGGGGAGGGCGTTGAGGCCCGTCGCGCCCTGGAGCTCGACCACGAGGTCGAAGTCCGGGCCCTGCACGAGGTTGTTCGGCGCGCCCGTCAGGACCGAGAGGTTGTCGGTCCAGAACGGCAGCTGGAACTGCGTGTTGGTGCCGAGGAGGTCGACCCACTTCGACACGCCCTGGCTGGTCTCGTCGATCGTCGGCTGCCACACGGCGCCGGAGATCCCGGCCACCGGGGTCACGGTGCCGCCGATGGTGACGCTGCCGCTGCCGCCGAAGTCGGACGTCGCCTGGAAGGCCATGATGCCGATCCGGCCGACCGCGCCGGCGCCGCCGTTCGCGCTCGCCGACGTGCCGCCCGCGCCGCCCTGGGCGTCGAGCAGGGCGCCGGCCGCGATCGTGACCGCGTCACGACCCTGCAGCAGGATCGCGCCGCCCGAGCCGCCGCCGCCGCCGCCACCCTGGCCGGTGCCCGCCGCGTTCGGGTTCAGGACGCCGGCGATGAACTCGTCGCCGGTCGTCATGTTGTCGGGGTCCGTCAGGACCTGGTCGGCCGGGCCGAACGTGTTGCCGCCCGCGCCGCCGCGGACGTTGATCACGCCCGTCGAGCCGACGAGGATCGACTGGGCGAGGATCCAGATCGCGCCGCCGCCGGCGCCGCCGCCGGCCGAGCCGTCGTCACCGCCCGCGAGCCGACGCGTCCCCGGCACGACCGTGACCGCGCTGTCGCCGGTCTCGCTGGCGCCGTTGTCGTCCTCGAGGCCGCCGCCGCCGCCGCCCGAGCCGCCGGCGATCGCCGCGTTGGGCTGGAAGACGCGGTCCGGGGTGAAGCTGGCGAGGGAGCGGAGGAAGTCCGCCGAGCCCTGCGCCGCGCCGCCGCCGCCGCCGCCGGCACCGCCGCCGATGCCGCCCGAGGCGCCGTAGCCGCCGCCACCGCCGCCGCCGTTGTTGCCGTCGCCGACGAAGCCGAAGCCGCCGCCGCCGGAACCGACCTCGGAGAACATGTTGGCGCCGCCGTTGCCGACGGTGCCGTCGCCGATCGTGGGCGACGAGGGGCCGCCGAAGCCGCCGTTGCCGCCGCCGGCGCGGCCGATGCCGCCGTCACCCGCGCTGTTGATCGCCGAGGCGTTCGTGTAGCGGACGGTGCCGTCGGTGTCGATGCCGAACGTGCCGGACGCGCCGGCCGCCGTGATCGTGCCGTTCACGGTGCAGGCGCCGCGGACGAGGATCATCACCGGGCGGCTGCCCTGGAGCGACAGCGTGGTGCCCGCGTCCATGTTGAACGACTCGTACTCGAAGACGCCGTCGCCGTTGATGCTGCCGCCGTCGCTGTTGAGCGTGACCGAGCCGGACGTCAGGTTGAACGTGCCGTCCGAGCCGTTGCCGAGGTACGGCGCGTAGACGGCCTTCAGGCGGCCGGCGCCGTTGTCCACGTTCGTGTTCGCCTGGAGGCCGGGGAGGCCCGCGAAGCGGTACGCGTTGTTCCACATGGCCACCGTCGCCTGACCCGGCTGGAGCTGGGTCAGCGTGCGCGGCGACGAGATCACCGACACCGGGTTGGGGCCCACCGTCTCGGTGAACAGCTGGTTCGTGCGCTCGTCGAACGCGTTGCCGAAGGCCGCCGAGATGGCGCCCGCCGTCGGCGGGACCTGCAGCGTGCGGAAGTAGATCCGGTAGCCCGGCGCGACCTGGCCGACGAGGCCGTTGTCGATGGCCGCGTACGGGTCGGTCGGGTTCACGAGGGGCTGGACCGGGCGGTCCGAGGTCTGGACCAGGTTGCCCGGCAGGTCGCGGACGCCCTGGATGTTCACCATGTACGTGCCCTGCTGCTCGGGCTTGACCGGCACCAGGATGACCTCGGTCTGGTTGAGGTCCTGCACGACGAAGGGCTTGTTGGTCTCGATCTGCACGGGCGCGACCGGGACCGCGTTGATGTTGCCGACGCGCCACAGCTGCACGTTGATCGACTTGCGGGTCGTCGGGACGTACGGCACGACCGAGATCGGGTCGAGCGGCTCGTTGAACCGGACGCGGATGGCCGGGAAGTCGAGGAGGCCCGGGGCGACGGCCGACGGCGTGCCGACCGCGCGGGCGTCATGGGTCGGGATCGAGTTGGAGAGCACCACGCGCGGCGGGCCCTCGTTCTCGAGGCAGAGCAGCTGGTCGTCCGGGTCCGCGCCGAACTGGAACGTCCCGTCGAACAGGGTCGTGCCCTGGTTCTGCACGCAGCCTTCCTCGTCCCCCTGCACCGAGATGGGCGTGTGGACGAGCGGGCGGCGCGGCTCGATGAAGAGCGCCGTCGGGTTCGTCGTGAACGAGAACGACTCGGCCTGCACCAGCGGCCGGCCGCGGACGCTGCGCACCGTGTTGACCGCCGGGAAGATCGGCAGGAACACCGAGTAGGTCTTCGCCGGGGCGAGGCCCGAGTCCGAGTAGTCCTCGAAGTTCGGGATGAAGGGCAGCTCGGCGACGAGGTTGCCGTCCACCACGATCTGCTCGAACGTGAACGACGGCGAGCCCACGACCTGGATCGTGTCCGGCGTCACCGACGAGGGGTCCACGTCGTCGCTGAACTGGAAGATCAGCGGCTGGTTGAGCGGGACGCCGGCGATGTTGGGCAGGTTGAAGCTGACCAGCACGAGGTTCTCGGCGCCGTTGCCCCCGGCGCCGCCGCAGGAGACCGCAGAGACGCCGAGCGCGGCGACGGCCGCAGCCGACAGGAGCCGAGTGATCCGGTTGCGCATCGTCTGACACCTAGAGGGGGGCGGGAGGGCGGCTCGACGGGCGACCCCCACCACCGGGGCCGCAGGTCGCCGACGGGTCGAGAGGACGTCCTGCCCGGGCCGTCGGGCCCGGGCAGGACCACCGAACGGGGGTTACGGCAGCTTCTCGACCGGGATCGAGATCTTGGCGAGCTTCGCCACCGTGTTGCTGATCAGGTTCGACGTCAGGGTCATGCGCCAGCGCAGGTACGGGAACCCGTCGCAGTCGTTCACGTTCGTCGTGAACGGCGTCGAGGGCAGCGCCACGTTGATGACCGTGCGGTTCGAGAGCGAGTCGAGCGAGAACGCGCCCTGGTACTCGACCAGGATCGTCGCGCCGCCCGCCTGGACCGAGGGCGTCAGGATCGCGGGCTTGTAGTTCGACTTCACGCCGAACGTCGTCTGGAGCGAGTACGGCGCCGGGTACACGTTGCCCGCGGCGTCCACGTTGGCCGGCGTGTAGAAGCGCGACTGCGCGACCGACACGCGCTTGGTGATCGTGAACGCGGTGTCCGTGATGGACGGCTCGGGGTTGATGATGCCCGCGACGAAGTTGCTCGCCGGGTTCGGGACGTCTTCCTCGTACGTCGCGTACATGCGGCGCGTCGGGAAGCCGGCGATCAGCACGCCGGAGCCGGGGAACGTGACGCCGAACCAGCCGCGGAGCTGCTGGAAGGTGTCACCCTCCTTCACGCTCGCGTCGAGGACCAGCGCCGAGTCGCCCGTCACGGCCGAGTCGCCCTCGTCCCACTCGAAGAACGAGGTCGGGGCCGGCCAGTTCACGTAGCCGCGGTTGTCGAAGAGCGGCGTCAGCTGGTTGAACGGCGGCGTGCCGACCGAGGCGTGCTCGTTGCCGACGTTCGCGGCCTGCTGCACCGAGTAGGGGCCCTTGTAGATGATGAGCGGCGAGCCGTTGTAGTTGCCGCTGAACGTCGCGGCGAGCGACAGCGAGTTCGACTTCTGGAACCCGACGCGCAGGATCACGTCGGGGTACTGGGCGGCGAACGTCGCGTTGCTGTCCGGGCCCCACGACACGGTCGTGATGCTGCCGTCGGCGCCGAGTTCCTCGTCGCTGAAGGCCCACATCACGCGGCGGCCGTCGGCCGTCGGCGGGTTGACGCCGGCGACGAACTGGTTCAGCTGCGCGCCGGTCAGCGGGTCGACGATCGGGTTGTACTGGCCGCCGTTCTCGTTCAGGGCCGCCACCGCGCCCTCGATGTAGACGCGGCGCGTCGTGATCGCGGCGCCCTCGAGCTGGCCGAGGGTCGTGAAGCCCCAGTCGGCGCTCGTCTTGCTGGTGTCGTTGTCGGTGTTGAAGTCGAAGGGCTCCTCGAGGATCGAGCCCGCGACCTTGCCGAGGCCGTCACAGGTGAACGGGCCGAACGAGCGCGGGTTGATGAGCGCGTTGCCCGAGAGGTCCGTCAGCTTCGAGGTGACGACGACGTTGAAGACGTACTTCTTGTCGCCGAACGAGAAGGCCGGCACGAAGAAGAAGGTCTTGGCCGCCGCGTCCCACGAGAACGAGCCGGGGATGATCTTGTCGGAGACGCCGTTCAGGACGTTCGTCGTGTACTGCGGGTCGTTCGAGTAGCGGACGTCCACGCCGTCGTTCAGCGTCGCCAGCTGGGCGGCGAGCGAGAAGGACGACGGGTCCATGGGCTCGTCGAACTCGAGCGCCATGATGGCGTTGCCCGGGACCTGCTTCGTGAGGACGTTCTGGTCCGGGACGAAGTACAGGCGGACGATGGACGGCGGGTCGAGCTCGCGCAGGAACCCGTCGCTCGTCGTGAACGTCGAGAAGAACGACGTCAGGAGCGGGTCGTTGTCGCGGTTCAGCACCACGTCGTTCGTCTCGCCCTGCGCGGGCAGCTCGACGTTGTACTGCGTGACGGGATCGAACCCGAACGGGTTGGGCGTGCCCTGCTGGGTCACCGTGGGGTCGAAGATCACGCGGTTGCCCACGACCTGGAACGAGCCCTTCGGGACCGCCTGGAAGGTCGGGCCCGCGCGGACGGCGATCGTCTGCTCGTTCACGGAGCCGGCGTCCACCTGCTCCGAGAACTCGAAGACGATCTGCGCGTTGCGGGGAAGGGCCTGCACGCCCGTCGGGAACGACGGCTGCAGCGCGCGGTCGACGAAGAGGAACTGCACGAGCACCATCGGCTTCGCGGCGTAGTTGTCGCCGCCGCCGCCGCCGCAGCTCGTGAACAGCACCGACGCGCCGAGCACGGCGGCGACGGCCGTCGCCCGACCCAGCGACTTGCCGAGCCGCGCGCCCACCCGACCGAACAGCCCTCGATACGAGGTCATGAAGCACTCCTTCGGGCGTCGCCCGATTCGCTCACGACGAAGCCGGCCCCAGAGGCGCAGCCCAGAGTTGTGGAGACCAGGGAACTGGAACCCAGAGCACCGGGATGCTGGAACCGGACCACGCCGACGCCAGCCCGGTGCTCCCCTGCCCAGGGAGCCGGACCGACGCGGGCGCCGAGTGTACGAATCGTCGATCCCCGGGTAAAGGGTTTTGACGTCGCAGACCGGGGGGCGTGAGTCCGGAAGGGCACGGCCTGTCCATGGCAAACGTCATTCCATGCCCGGGACGACCCCCGGTGCGTACCTAACCGACGGCCAGCAGGATGGTTGCGCGCGTCGCGCTCCGAACGTCCCCCGTGCGGGGACGCCCGGGGTGGCCGACCGTGCGGTTCCGCACGGTTCCCGCCGCCCCACCGGGACCCCGGCCGCCACCGGTCGCCCACCCCCACCGGACCGACCGGGCGCAACCCTCTCGGGGCGTTCGGGGCGGCAGGGCGACCGGGACTCCCGTCCCCGGCCCCGGCACCTCGGGCCGTGCCGACCGTCGGTCCCGTGCCGCTGCGGGCGCCGCGCCCCGCCCGGCGACCGGGGTGGCCGGCGTCCCCCGCGTGGGTTCACCGCCCGGGCGAGAACGTGCGCACGTCGCCGCCGACGACGGTCGCCACCGGCCACCCCGTCAGCCGCATGCCGTCGAACGGGCAGTTCCGGCTCTTCGACCGCAGCCGCGTCCGGTCCACCGTCCGCTCCGTCGTCACGTCCACCACGGCGATCCGCGCCGGCGCCCCGACCGCGAGGGTCGCGGGGGTGCGCCGCGCCACGCGCGCGGGCCCGGTGACCAGGGCCTCGACGAGCCGCCGCAGCGAGAGCCGCCCGCGGAGCACCAGCCGCGTGTAGAGCACCGGGAACGCCGTCTCCATGCCGATGGCGCCGAACGGCGCCTTCACCACCCCGAGCGACTTCTTGCTCTCGGCGTGCGGCGCGTGGTCGGTCCCGATCGCGTCGAGGGTGCCGTCCTCGAGGGCCGC
>JAEUHO010000246.1 GCA_016795345.1 Planctomycetia bacterium
AGGCGGCGGGCCAGGCCGCGCATCACCTGCAGCGCGAAGCCGGGCGTGTCCTGGATCATCCGCACGAACCGGTGCTCGTCGAGCGGCACCACCTTGACGGCGGTGACGGCGGTCGCGGTCGCGCTCCGCGGCGCGTGGTCGATGAGCGCCATCTCGCCGAAGAACCCGCCGGGGCCGACCCGCTCGAGGACGTGGTCGCCCACCGCGATCGCGACCTCGCCCTCCTGCACGACGAACATCCGGTCGCCGGGGGTGCCCTGGCGGAGGAGCGTGGTGCCGGCGGGGTACGTCTCGGCGTCGCGGGCGTGGCGGAAGAGGTCCATGGGCGGGGAGCCTCCCCGCGAACCGTCAAGCGAACGTGAAGACCGCGGTCGGCTCCGGTCGGCCCGGCCCTCCCGGCCCCCGTACGCTCGCGGCCATGGGTCGCGTCGCCGCCGTCCTCGCCGCGCTGTCGCTCGTCGCCTGCACGGGCCCCGAGACGCGCCCCCAGCGCCACGCCGGCGCGCCGGCCCCCGAGCGAGGTCCCATGAAGGAGTACGTCTCCCCGGCCCCCGACGCGCCGTCGGTGGTGCTCTACGGCCGGACCGCCGCCCGGATGGACGAGGTGGTCCGGCTGGTGCGCGACCTCGGCGGGGTGAGCGCGTACGGCGCGTTCACGGAGGAGGAGCTCTTCGCGCGCATCGCGACGGTCCCGCGCCTGCGGGTCGTCCTGTTCGGCGGCGGCATCGACGCGGCCTCGCGGGCACGCGCGCGCGCCCACCTCGCGACACACGCGCCCGACGTGACCGTCAGCGAGCCCGGCCACGGCTACCCCTACTCCGACGCGAACATCGCGGCGGACCTGCGGGCGAGGCTCGCCGCCGCCCCGCCCACGGGACCGACCCCCCCGCGTTGACCGCGAGGCCCGGTGCGCCGCGGTACCGTCGGGGGATGGTCCCCCTCCGGCGCGTGGCCCCGTCGATCCTCCTCGTCTCCCTCCTGGCCCTCGGGGCGGCGTGCGCCACGGGTCGCGGGCCCGGGCGCGCACCCGCGGGCGCGCGCGCGACCCTCGACGTCGCGGGCACGCCGCGCACCTACCGGCAACACGTGCCCGCGGGCCTCGACCGCGCGCGGCCGGTCGCGCTGCTGCTCGTCTTCCACGGCGCCGGCAGCGACGCCGACGACATCGCCCGCGGCAGCGGCTTCGACGCGCTCGCCGACGCGGTCCCGATGATCGTCGTGTACCCGGAAGCCCTCGGCGGCCGGTTCGACGTCGCGAGCACGGACTCCGCGGACCTGCGCTTCGTGGACGCGCTGGTCGCCGACCTGAAGGGGCGGCACGCGATCGACCCGCGCCGCGTCTTCGCGTCGGGGTTCTCGAACGGCGCGGCGTTCTGCTACCGGCTCGCGGCGTCGCGACCGGGCCTCGTGGCCGCGATCGCGCCGGTCGCGGGCTACCTCCCGCCGGTCGGCGCGACGGGCGAGCCGGTGCCGCTGCTGCACGTACACGGCTCCGCCGACCGCCGCGTCGCGGCCCCGGCCCTCGTGGGCGGCCCCTCCGACCCCGTCGCGACCTGGGCCCGGCGCAACGGCGCGACGCGGGGCCCGACCGTGGCGGACGTGGCGGGGATGGACGGCCTCTCCGTGCGCGGGGCGACGTACACCGGGAGCACCCCGCGCGCCGACGCGATCCTCTGGCTGGTCGATGGCGAGGACCACACCTGGCCCGGCGGGCCCGCGGGGCCGGTCTCGCGCGGCCTCCTCGACTTCCTGCGGGCCCACGCGAGGTAGCCACAGCGGGTCGTTGCGTCGGGGGACGCGGAATGGGACCTTCTCGGTCCCATGAGCACCCCCGACGTCGGCCCGATCCTCCAGACCGCGTTCTCCTTCTGGTCGTCCAAGGTCCTGCTGACCGCCGTCGAGCTCGGCGTGTTCGGCCACCTCCGCGACCGCAAGCTCTCGGCCGACGAGCTGGGCGAGGCCGTCGGCATCCACCCCCGCGGCCGCCTCGACTTCTTCGACGCGCTGGTCGCCATGGGGTTCCTCGCCCGCGAGGGCGACGGCGCGGCGGGCCGCTACCACAACACCGACGCCGGCGCGCTCTACCTCGACCGCGCGAGCCCGCGGTACGTCGGCGGCATCCTCGAGATGCTCAACGCGCGCCTCTTCCGGTTCTGGCACGACCTCCCCGAGGCGCTGCGCACCGGCAAGCCGCAGAACGAGGTCAAACACGGCCGCAAGGGCATCTTCGAGGAGCTCTACGCCGAGCTGCCGAAGCTCGAGCAGTTCATGGGCGCGATGACGGGCCTCTCGCGCATCAACTTCGAGGCGCTGGCCGCCAAGGTCGACTTCTCCCGCTGGAAGACGCTGTGCGACGTCGGCGGCGCCACGGGCCTGCTCTGCGTCGAGGTCGCGAAGCGCCACCCCCACCTCTCGCTCACGTCGTTCGACCTGCCGCCGGTGGAGCCCATCGCGAGGAAGGCCATCGCCGCCGCGGGCCTCTCGTCGCGCATCGCGACGGCGTCGGGCGACTTCTTCAAGGACCCGCTCCCGAAGGCGGACGTCCTCACCATGGGGATGATCCTCCACGACTGGAACCTCGAGAAGAAGCTGCACCTCATCCGGTCGGCCTGGGCCGCGCTGCCGCCGGGCGGCGCGCTCATCGCGATCGAGGCGCTCATCGACGACCGCCGCCGCGAGAACGTCTTCGGCCTCCTCATGTCGCTCAACATGCTCATCGAGTTCGGCGACGCCTTCGACTACTCGGGCGCCGACTTCCGCCGCTGGTGCGGCGAGGTCGGGTTCCGCCGCTTCGACCAGGTGCACCTCGCCGGCGCGGCGAGCGCCGCGATCGCCTACAAGTAGGCCCCGGCGCGCGGCCCGCACCGGCCGCGCGATATCCTCGGCCCGTGCCCGTCCCCCGTCGCCTCGCCCGACTCGCCGCGCGCCTCGCGGCGCCGTTCCGTCGGCGGGTGCGGGTCGCGCGGTTCGAGGTCGTGACCCTGCGACGGCCGGCGGGCCTCGCGTGGCCCGAGGTGACCGCGGCCCGTGACGCCGCGGTCGGCGCGGGAGCCGCGTGGTGGGAGGTGCTCCAGCCCGCGGCGCTCGTCGCGTGGTTCCTCGCGGAAGGCGACGGCCCCGCGCGCGCGACCGCGTGCGCGGAGGCCTTCCGCGCGCTCGCGCGGGCGCCGCACGCCCCCGACGGCGCGACGGTGACGACGGCACGCGGCGACCTCGTCGCGCGGTTCGACGCGGCGGGTCGCGTCGTCCGGATGCCCGTGGGCACGACCTCCGACGCGCCGCGCGCGCCGTGACGCGGTCGAGGGCACGGGACCGCGAGGCCCGCTGCGCGGCGAGGGCGCGCGCGAAGGCCGGGGCCTCGCTTCCGGATCCGCAGCGGATGTGATGCAAGCGGCGGCCCGGCGCGGGAAGGCGCCCGCGCACGTATCCGCGCGGCCCGCCCGAGCCTCTGCGCCATGGGTCGTCCCGTCGGTGGGGGCACGGGCGGGCGATCGCGCGCGAGGTCCGACATGCCGCACCTGCCTCCCCTCGACGTCCCCGCGACGCGTCGTCGCGTGCGCACCATCCTCACCGCCATCGCCGGCGCGGCGCTGCTCGCGGCCTGCGGTGGAGGAGGCGGCGGCGGAGGGGGAGGCGCGGGAGGAGGCGGGGGCCCCGACGGCGGCGGCTCGAGCGGCAGCGGCGTCCCGGCGCAGCCGCCGTACCACGTGTTCGCGTCGGCCGCCGACGCGGTGTCGTGGGTGAACGGCGAGTACGCGACGTTCGGCCACCTGCCGCCGCACACGACGCTGCGCGCGCAGGTGATCGTGCGCGACGACGGCGGCTCCCCTTCGGTGCTCGACGCGACGGCGGTGGACGTCACGTACGAGGCGATCGCGGACGCGAACGGCTCCGTCAACGCGCGCAGCGTCGGGAAGACCGACCTGTGGTCGCTGCGTCCCGGCCTCCCCTTCGGCACGACGCTCGCGCCCGGTCGCGGCCTGCTCGGGCTCGCGATGCCCGGCGACGCGACGTCGCCCGGCCCGCAGGCCATGGCGTTCGCCGACGCGCGCGGCCGCTTCGAGGCCGACGGCCTGCCCCTCTTCCCCATCGACGACGCCGGGCTCCCGAACGAGCGCGCCACCTTCCGCGTGACCGCGCGCTCGAGGGCGAGCGGGGCGACGCTGGGCCACGCGGACGTCGTCGTGGCCGTCTCGTCGCGACACGGGTGCGTCGGCTGCCACGTGACGGGCGGCTCGGCGGCCGGCCGCGGGGACGTGGCGTGGTCCACCGACCCGGACCGCGACCGGCAGGCCAAGCAGAACATCCTCCGCGTCCACGACCTGAAGCACGGCACCCAGTTCGCGGCGCCGGGCGCGGCCGTCGCGTGCAGCGTCTGCCACGACACCCGCGCGAACCGCGTGGCCCCCCTCGGCGGCAACCCGGGCCTCCCGAGCCTCTCGGCGGCGCTCCACCGCGCGCACGCGGACTTCGTCGCCGACGACGGCGGGGCCGCGTCGTGCGCGGTCTGCCACGCCACCGAGCCGATGGCCGGCGGCGCCATGGCGAAGGCCGGGTTGTCGTGCGGCGCGTGCCACGGCGGCATGCGCGCGGTCGCCGGGACCACGGTCCTCGCGACGGGCGGGAGCCTCGACGGCGCGGCCGACGGCGCGACGCGCCGTTCGTGGGTCGACGAGCCGCGCTGCGAGTCGTGCCACACCGGCGACGCACTCGACCACCTGACCGGCCCGGGCCTCGCGTTCGCGGCCGACGGGCTGCGCCTGAACCGCGCGTTCCGCACGACCGACGCCGCCGCCTCGCCGATCCGGCGCGACGACTCGCGGTTCGGCGCCGGCGCGGGCACGCGCTACAAGGACGCCCGCGGCCACGCGGGCCTCGCGTGCGCGACGTGCCACGGCACGTCCCACGCCGAGTTCTCGTCGTCGACGGACCATGCCCTCCCGTCGGCGCTGCAGGGGCATCCCGGCGCGCTCGTCGAGTGCGACGTCTGCCACGTGGCGGGCAGCCTCCCCCTCACGACGCAAGGCCCGCACGGCCTCCACAACGTCGGCGACCCGCGTTGGGCGCTCGGCGGGCACGGGTCGTTCTACGCCGCCGACGCCGCGGGCTGTCAGGCGTGCCACGGCAAGGACCTCGCGGGCACGCCGCTCTCGCGCGCGGCGGCCGAGCGCGTGCGGGACCTCGGCGACGGCCGCGTGGTCACGATCGCCAAGGGCCAGGCCGTGAGCTGCGGCCTGTGCCACGCGTCGCACGACACGAGCCAGGCGTGGGTGTCGGGCGACCACGGCGCGCGGTTCGCCGCCGACCCCGCCGGCTGCGAAGGCTGCCACGGCGCCTCGCTCGAGGGGACCGACCAGTCGCAGACGGCCGCGGACCGCACCTACGCCGTCGGCGGCGCGACGGTGACGCTGCCCCGCGGGACGGCGGTCGGGTGCACGACGTGCCACGTCACGCACGACACGAGCCTCGCCTGGGTGGACGGGACCCACGGCGCCAAGTACCTCGAGCACCGCGCCGGCTGCGCGATGTGCCACGGCCAGGACCTCGCCGGCACGCCCGACTCGGCGGCCGCCGCGGACCGGACGTACGTCGTGGGCGGCACGACCTACCGCGTCGCGAAGGGCACGCCGGTCTCGTGCACGACCTGCCACGTGACCCACGAGACCGACCTCGCCTGGGTGGACGGCGCCCACGGCGCGAAGTACACGGCGGACCCGACGGCGTGCGGCATGTGCCACGGCCAGGACCTCGCCGGCACCGCGGTCACGAAGGCGGCGGCCGCGCGCAGCTACACCGTCGGCGGGAGGACCTACGCCATCGCGGCCGGCACGCCGGTGGGCTGCGCGACCTGCCACGTGCCGCACGCGACGGACACCGCGTGGGTGAGCTCCGGCCACGGGACCGGGTACGTGGACGACCCGGCGGGCTGCGCGATGTGCCACGGCCAGGACCTCGCGGGCACGGCCATGTCGAAGGCGGCGGGCGACCGGTCGTACACGGTCGGCGGCAAGACGTACCTCCTCGCCTCGGGCGTGAAGGTCGGGTGCGCGACGTGCCACGTCCCCCACGCGACCACCTCGGCGTTCGCGACGACGGGCCACGGCGCCGCCTACGAGCGCGACCCGGCCGCGTGCAAGTCGTGCCACGGCTCGACCCTCGGCGGGACGGTGCTCTCGAAGGCCGCCGCGGCGCGGAGCTACACGGTCGGCAAGCGCACCGTCGCCTTCTCCGCGGGCGAGCAGGTGGCCTGCGCGAAGTGCCACGTCATGCACGCCACGGACTCCACGTTCGCGGGCGGCCACGAGTCGGCCTACAAGAACGACAAGGCCTCCTGCCGGATGTGCCACGGCAGCACGCTGGACGGGACGTCCCTCTCGGTGACCTCCGCCGAGCGCACGGTCCGCATCGACGGCAAGAACTACACGATCCCGGCCAACACGAAAGTCGCGTGCGACCGCTGCCACGGGAAACCCTGACGGCCCGGCGGCGGGACGCCGCCCGTGCGATGATCGGCTCCCGGCGCGGCGGCGCCGGGAGGACCCGTGGACCCGTTCACGATTCGCGACCTGCCGACGACGTCCGCGTTCCTGGCCGGTCGCGGACCCGTGGACCCCGCGCTCGGGGTGGTCACGGACCGACTCCAGGTGTTCTGGCGGCTCGCCGACCTCCTCGACGGCGAGGCTCGCCTCCACGCGCACACCCGAGGGGACGAGCTGTTCGTCGTGCTCGCGGGCGCCCTCGTCGTCGAGGTCGGCGGCGAGGAACGTCGCGTCGGTCCGCGGCAGTGGTGCCACTTCGGCGTCGGGGTCTTCCACCGGATCGTGCGGGCCGAGGGGCCGCTCGAGGCGCTCGTCGTGCGCGCGCCGTCCGTCGACGACAAGGCCTACGCCTGACGCCCCGAGGGACGCGCCGCGACGGGCCGGGGGCCCCGAGGCCCGCCGGCGGCCGGGCCTCGCGTGCCCAGGGGTCGCTCCTCGCTCGACGGAGCCTCGCGGTCTGCGATGCTCCGGCCCCGTGAAGAAGCTCCTCCGAGGCATCGCCGAGTTCCGCCGCACCCGCCCCCCGGGATACGTGGAGACGTTCGCCCGGCTCGCGCTCACGCAGGCCCCCGACGCGCTTCTCATCTGCTGCGCGGACAGCCGCGTCGCGCCGAACGTGTTCGCGTCCGTCGAACCGGGCGACCTGCTCGTCGTGCGCAACGTCGGCAACCTGGTGCCGCGGTACGCCGAGAGCTCGGCCGCGGTGCGGGCGGGCGCGTCGGTCCCCGCCGCCATCGAGCTCGCGATCTCGGCGCTCCACGTCCGCGACGTCGTGGTCTGCGGCCACTCCGCGTGCGCCGCGATGCGGTCGATCCACGCGCGCGAGCCGCACGACGACCAGCCGCACCTCGCCGCCTGGCTGCGCCACGGCGAGCCGGCGCTCGACCGGCTCGGCCCCACCCCCGCCGGCCTGGCGCCGCACGACCACCTCTCCCAGCAGAGCGTGCGCCTGCAGCTCGAGAACCTCCGGTCGTACCCCATCGTCCGCGAGGCGGAGGCGGCGGGGAGGCTGCGCCTGAACGGCTGGTGGTTCGACATCGGCCGGGCCGAGGTGCTCGACTTCGACGCGGAGGCGGGCCGGTTCGTGCCCCTCGACGACGCCCGCGTGGACCGGCTGCTCGAGGAGCGCGGCTGACGGCGCGTCGCGCCCGCCTCCGGGCGGCGCCGCCGCCCTCCCTCGCCCGCGGACGGCGCCGGTGTAGCCTCTCCCCCCATGACCACCTGCCCCTGCGGCTCCGGGAAGGACTACGACGCGTGCTGCGGCCCCGTGATCGCGGGGGCGCCCGCGGCCACGGCCGAGGCGCTCATGCGCTCGCGCTACACCGCGTACGTGAAGGGCGAGATCGACCACATCTTCGCCACGTACGACCCGAAGGTGGCGCGCGAGAGCGACCGGGGCGCGACGGAGCGGTGGTCGAAGGAGTCCACCTGGCACGGGCTCGAGATCGTCGCGACCGAGCGCGGCGGCCCCACCGACGACGACGGCGTGGTCGAGTTCATGGCGAGCCCCGCCGAGCGGCGCGGCGGCCCGGTGCTCGTCCACCACGAGCGCGCGCGGTTCGCGCGGGGCGGCGCCGACCGCCGCTGGCTGTACGTGGACGGCGACCTCGTGAAGCCCGCGCCGGTCAAGCGCGAGGAGCGCCCGGGCCGCAACGACCCGTGCTCCTGCGGCAGCGGCAAGAAGTACAAGAAGTGCCACGGAGCCGCGTGAGGCCGCGGCCCGGCGGCTGAACGGCGACCCGGGCGCTGGACGGCGGCCCCGGAGCCCCCCGCCGACGCGAGGCCCGTACCGACGCGGCCCCGCCGAGCCGATGGATCCTCCATGGGCTCCACGTCGGACGGGGTGATTCGCGCGCTCGCGCAGGTGCCGCCCTGGGCGTGGACGCTGCCCGTGGCGCTCTGCCTCGCCGTGGGGTTCCGCGCCGGGATCCGCCTCGCGCGCCGGCTGCTCGCGCGGCGCTCGGCGCGCGCCCGCCGGCTCGGCGCCGCGGGGGCGGCCCGCGCGCTCGACCTGCTCCGCCGCGCGGGGTTCACGGTGCTCGCGACGGAGGTCCACCGGGAGGGCGTCGTCGAGCTCGACGGCCTACCGGAGCGCTTCGTCGTCCGCGCGGACGCGTTGGTCACGCGCCGCGGGACGGTCTGGGTGGCCGAGGTGAAGGGCGGCGAGGGCTCGGCGTCGGTCCACGACCGCGCGACGCGCCGGCAGCTCCTCGAGTACGCCCACGTCTTCGGCGCGGAGGGCGTCCTCCTCGTGGACGCCCGCGGCGGCCGCATCCACGTCGTGCGGTTCCCGCAGGTGGTCCCGGGCACGCCCGTCGCCGGCACGCCGACCCGCGCCGCGCGCCGCGCCGGGGCGCGCTGACCCCGGCCCCCGCCGGGTGGGGAAGAGCCCCGCGCCCATGGCGCCCCGGGGTATGGTGCCCTCCACGTCCCCGCGAGAGGCCGCCGGAACACGCCATGGGTCGCATCTTCGAGAAGCGCAAGGTCACGATGTTCGCGCGCTGGGACCGGCTCGCGAAGCAGTTCGCCCGGATCGCCAAGGACATCGCGATCGCGGTCAAGAAGGGCAGCCCCGACCCCGAGTCCAACCCGGCGCTCCGCCGCGCGATGCAGAACGCGCGCGCCGCGAACATGCCGAAGGACAAGGTCGAGGCCGCCATCCGCCGTGCGTCGGGCCAGGACGCGGTGGACTACCAGGAGATCGTGTACGAGGGCTTCGCGCCCCACGGCGTCGCGGTCCTCGTCGAGGCGGCCACCGACAACCCGACGCGCACCGTCGCCAACGTCCGCTCGCACTTCAAGGAGCACGGCGGCAACCTCGGCAACGTCGGCAGCGTCGCGTTCAACTTCAAGCGCATGGGCGTCTTCCGCCTCGACGCGACGGGGATCGACGCCGACGAGCTCGAGCTCGCGATGATCGACCACGGCCTCGACGAGATGCTCGCGGGCGTCGGCGACAAGGGCGAGGCCCAGCTGGTGCTCCGCTGCGGCTTCGCCGACCTCGGCCGCATGCAGCGCGCGGTCGAGGAGCGCGGCCTGCACCCGCTCTCCGCCGGCACCGAGTACGTCTGCCTGAACCACGTCGAGCTCCCCGAGGCCGAGGCGAAGGCGGTGCTCGAGATGATCGACACGCTAGAGCAGGACGACGACGTGCAGCGCGTGTTCCACACGCTCGGCTGATCCCGGGGGACGCGATCCGCCGAGGGACCCGATCCGCCCGGGGACGCGGGCCCGCCCGGGGACCGCGAGGCCCGGTGGCCGACGGGCCTCGCGTAGCAGGGCGCACGGGCTCGCGCCCTCGCCGTCACACGGGACAGGCGTCCGTCACGGCACGACTCCGCCCGGGCGGGCACAAGGCCCGCCCCTACGGAATGCACGAAATATGCCTATGGCGTGCATTATACGTCACTTTCATCCCCCCGTCTCCACCGGCCGGTGCGCGTTGCCACGCGGGTCGGCGGGCGCCC
>JAEUHO010000304.1 GCA_016795345.1 Planctomycetia bacterium
GACCTCGTCGCGTTCCTCGAGGCGCTCACGAGCCCCGCGGCGGCCGTCGGCTTCGGCGCCGACGTCCCGCCGGCGCCCCCGTCCACGACCCCGACCGCGCCCGAGCCCACGCCCGCGCCGGAGCCGCGCAAGTGAGCCGCCGCACGCGCCTCGCCTTCGTCGCCGTCCTCGCGGGGGCCGCCCTCGGGGGCCTCGCCGGCGTCGCCCACCCGGACGACGCCGCCACCGAAGCCGCGCTCCTCGCCGCGCCGGAGGCCCCCGCCCACGACCCGCGCGCCGTGCGCCGCGCGGCCGAGGACGCGCTCGAGCGCGACCCCGCCGACGACCGGGCCTGGCGTGCCCTCCTCGCGGCCGTCGGCCGGCTCGCCGACCGCGACCTCCTCGACGACGCCATCGACCGCGCCCGCGCGACCGCGCGGCCCGACCTCGACCCCGCGCTCGGCCGCGCGCTCCTGCGCCGCGCCCGGCTCGACACGCCCCCCGACGCCGAGCGGCTCCGCGAGGCGGCGACGCGGCTCGCCCCCGCCGAGACCGCCGGCGCGCCCGCCGACGCCCTCTCCCTCGCGCACGCCCGCCATCTCCTCGGCGACGTCGCCGCCGCGCAGCGGGCCTACGAACGCGCGCTCGACGGCGACGAGGCGACCGGCGACCTCGCGTGGCGCGGCCTCGAGAGCCTCCTCGGCCACGACGACGCGCGGCTCGGCCCGCTCTCGGCCGAGCTCGTCGCGCGCCGGCCCGGCTGCGGCGCCGTCGTCCGCGGGCGCGCCGACGTCCTCGACCGGACCGCCCCCCGCGCGGGCTGGGACGTCCTCCTCGGCGCGAAGGCCCTGCTCGCGACGTCGCCGCGCACGATGGTCGCGCTCGCGCGCCGCCTGCGCAAGGCCGACGACCGGCACGCCGACGCACTCGCGCTCGAGCGGCGCGCGCTCGCCGCCGCCGCGGGCGACGTCGTGGTGCTCGACGCGGTCGAGGTCGCGTGGCGGCAGGCCCGCCCCCTCGCATCGGTCGCCGACGTCGACGCGTTCGTCGCCGACGCCGACGCGCTGCTCGCCGCCGTCGAGTCCGACCGCGCCCGCGCCTTCAGCTACCGCAACGACCTCGCGTTCCGCCTGCGCGACGTCGTCGCCGCGTTCGCCTGGCGCGGCGAGGGGCGCACGCAGGGCCTCGCGGCCGGGGCCCCGCGGGAGGCCCGCGCGTGGCTCGACCGCGTGGTCGCGTGGTACGACGGCGCGGTCGCGCGGATCCCCGACGACGCGGCCTCGCTCCCCTTCGCGCAGCGCTGGGTCATGGCGGGCGTGCTCAACGACGCGGGCCTCATGCGCCACTACTGGCGCGACGTCCGCGACCTCGACCGCGCGCAGGCGCTCTACCTCCGCGCGTTCGACCTCACCGACGGCGCGTACGTCGACACGTACCACTACAACCTCCAGTACCTCTTCGGGATCGAGCGCCCCGGCCAGGAGGAGCTCTGGCTCGCGCTCGCGCGCCGCGCCTCGCGGTCGGTCCTCAAGGAGGGGCCCGACGGCACGTTCGTCCCCGACGAGGGCAAACGCGAGGCCGCGCGCAAGGACGCCGAGGCCCTCGAGCGCGTGCTCCGCGACCGCGCGACGCCCAAGTAGGCCAAACCGGACCGCCCGCCCGCGGGCGCGCGCCCGCACGCCCGGGCGGCGCCCCCTCGGCGTCGCGGTCGCTCCCTGGGACCGCGAGGCCCGCCGGCCGCCGGGCCTCGCGGTCCCACGGGGTCGCCGGGCCGCGGTCCCCCCCCTCCGCGTCCGTCCGCGGCGGTCCCGGGGGCGTCGCGCGGCCGGGGCGTTCCACCGCACGCGGCCCCGCCCTCCGTAGAATCGGCCCGTCCCCCGACGAGGTACCCGATGGCCGTCCGCTCCGCCTGGCTCGCTGCCCGCAAGGGCCACCCGGTCCCCACCCAGCTGCGGTACGCCCGCGAAGGGGTGGTCACCGAGGAGATGCGGTTCGTCGCGGAGCGCGAGGGGCTCGACCCGGCGTACGTCCGCGCCGAGGTCGCCCGCGGCCGGATGATCATCCCGGCGAACGTGAACCACCCCGAGCTCGAGCCGATGGCCATCGGCATCAACGCCCGGTGCAAGATCAACGCGAACATCGGCAACTCGGCGGTCGTGAGCGACGTCGAGGGCGAGCTCGAGAAGCTCGGGGTGTGCCTGAAGCACGGCGCCGACACGGTGATGGACCTCTCGACGGGCGGCGGGATCGTCGAGATCCGCGAGGCGATCCTGCGCGCGTCGCCGGTGCCGATCGGGACCGTGCCGATCTACCAGGCCCTCGAGGAGGTCGCGCGCCCCGAGGACCTCACCTGGGAGGGCATGAAGCAGGTCATCATCGCCCAGGCCGAGCAGGGCGTGGACTACATGACGCTGCACTGCGGCATCCTGCTCGAGCACATGCCGCTCGTCGCCGGGCGGCTCACGGGCATCGTCTCGCGCGGCGGGTCGCTGACCGCGCAGTGGATGCTGCACCACCACCAGCAGAACCCGCTGTACGCCCACTACGACGAGCTGCTCGACATCCTCCGCCGCTACGACGTCACGATCTCGCTCGGCGACTCGCTGCGCCCCGGCTGCCTCCACGACGCGTCGGACGCCGCGCAGTTCGCCGAGCTCGACGTGCTGGGCGAGCTCACGCGCCGCGCGTGGGCGAAGGACGTGCAGGTGATGGTCGAGGGCCCGGGCCACGTCCCGATGGACCAGGTCGCGCCCAACGTCGAGCGCCAGATCAAGGTGTGCTCCGAGGCGCCGTTCTACGTCCTCGGCCCGCTGGTGACCGACGTCGCGCCCGGCTACGACCACATCACGAGCGCCATCGGCGCGGCGCTGGCCGGCTGGGCCGGCGCGGCCATGCTCTGCTACGTCACGCCGAAGGAGCACCTCGGGCTCCCGAACGCCGAGGACGTCAAGCAGGGCATCATCGCGTACAAGATCGCGGCGCACGCGGCCGACATCGCGCGCCACCGCAAGGGCGCCCGCGACCGCGACGACGCGCTCAGCAAGGCCCGGTACGAGTTCGACTGGAAGCGCCAGTTCGCGCTGTCCCTCGACCCCGAGACCGCGCAGCGCTACCACGACGAGTCGCTGCCGCAGGACGTCTTCAAGACGGCCCAGTTCTGCTCGATGTGCGGCCCGAAGTTCTGCTCCATGAACATCAGCCGCGAGGTCGAGGACTGGAACGCCGCCCAGGGCCCGCGCCCCGAGGGCGCGGCCAAGCCCGCCGGGGCCCCCCGCGGGTGAGCGACGCCTCCCACGAGCGCCCGTCGCCGCTGGCCCTCGTCGTCGACGACGACGAGGACAGCCGGAAGATCCTCTCCAAGGTCGCGGAGAAGCAGGGCTTCCGCGTCCAGCAGGCCTGCGACGGCGAGACCGCCATCCGCCTGCAGCGCGATCTGCGGCCCGACCTGATCCTCCTCGACGTGTCGATGCCCGGCATCAGCGGCCTCGACGCGCTGCGCGAGATCCGCGAGGTCGATCCGCACGTCGCGGTCGTCGTGGTGTCGGGCGCCGCCGACGCCGAGATCGGCGAGAAGGCCCTCGACCTCGGCGCGGTGAACTACGTCGGCAAGCCCTTCGACGTCCGCGAGATGCGGTTCGTGCTCGAGCGGCTGCGCGGCGCGTTCCAGGAGGAGGAGGACCTCCAGCCCGCGCTGGCGATGCTCCGCGAGCGCCGCACCGTGCTCGAGCTGGGCACCGACATCGGCAAGATCTCGGCCATCGTCGCCTACCTCGGCCGCGAGGTCCGCGCCCACTACCCGGGCCACGACGTGCCCGTCACCGAGATCCGCCTCGCGTTGTACGAGGCGCTCGCGAACGCCGTCGAGCACGGCAACCTCGAGATCGACTACGACGCCAAGACGCAGGCGCTGGCCGAGGAGGGCGGCGTGCGCGCGCTGATCGAGCGCCGCCGCGAGGACCCCCGCTACCGCGACCGCCGCGTCCGCATCGAGGTGGACTACGAGCCCACGATGGTCGTGTGGCGCATCCGCGACGAGGGCCGGGGCTTCAGCCCGTCCCACGAGCAGGAGACGCACCACCTCGGCGACACGACGTCGCTCCACGGCCGCGGCATCGTCCTGATGCGGCACCTGATGGACGACGTGTCGTGGAACTCGTCGGGCAACGAGATCCGCCTCACGCTGAAGATGAAGCGCCGCGACCCGCGCGCCTGACGCGGCGCCGCTCCGGGCGTTCACCGGCGTGGTTCGCGGGCGGCCGCGAGGGCCGCGCCCTACGGGCCACCGAGACCATCGATCACCGGCGTGGATCGCGGGCGGCCGCAAGGGCCGCGCCCTACGGGCCACCGA
>JAEUHO010000307.1 GCA_016795345.1 Planctomycetia bacterium
CCGCGCGCGCTCGAGTTCGCGGTGGAGCGCGCGCTCGAAGGCGCGACGGTTGGGGAGACCCGTGAGCTCGTCGGTGGCCGAGAGGACCTCGGCCTGCTCGATGCGTCGCGAGGCGGCGAGCGCGCGGCCCGCGCGACGCGCCATGCGGAGCCAGCGGCGCAGCGCCGGATCGCGCGGGAGCGTGTCGTCGGGGAGGTCGGTCAGCGCGACCACCCCCTCGCAGCGGGCCGGCGAGCCCAGCGGCAGGACGACGTACGCCGTGCCGGCGTAGCCCCGCGCGCCGCCCGCGGCCGCGCGGCCCGCGACGGCGCGGCCGAGCGTCGTGGCGCGGCCGGCGATGCCCGCGGTCAGCGGCGTGCGCAGCCGCCCGACGAGGGCCGCGTCGAGCCCGCGGGCCGCCTTCACGAACAGCGCGTTGCGCGAGGGGTCGACGAGCATGAGGCTGATGCGGGTTGCGCCCGTGACCTTCGCGAACGACGACACGACGTAGCGGCAGAGGTCGTCGGCACGGTCGAGGCGGCGGAAGCAGCCGTCCACGAACGCGACCTCGCTCCGCGCGCGCTTGCGCTTGGCGGGCCGCGGGGCCTCCGGCGGGGGCGGCGGGTCCGCCGTGGGCCGGGCCTCGCGTCCCAGGACCTCGAGCGCCGTGCGCGCGCGCGCGAGGCCGAGCGCCGTGGCCGCCCGCTCGACGCGGGGCTCGCCGCGGCCCGCCGTCCACAGGACGACCGGGTGCGGGGCGGCGGCCCGCGAGAGGGCGCGCAGGGCGGCGCGCGGCCGCGGGAGCAGGTGCGCCGGCTCCACGACGACGGTGCGCGGGCCGTCCTCGACCAGCGACAGCAGCGCCGCGTGGACGTCGGAGTGCCGCTCGGGCGGCGCGTCGGGCCGGCTGGCCGTCAACGCGTCCGCGACGTCCTCGCCGATGGCGAGCCACGGCGTCGGGCGCGACGCGAGCCTCACGCCGGGATCACCTCGGCGAGCGCGTCCACCGCGCAGGCGACGAACTGCGACCCGCGCAACCGGAGGATCTCGCGACGGGCTTCCGTGGGGGTGAGCGCGCGCTGGTACGGCCGCGCGTGCGTCATCGCGTCGTAGGCCTCGACGACGCCGATCAGCGCCGCCCCGACCGGGATCTGGTCCTCGACGAGGCCGTCGGGGTAGCCCGTGCCGTCCGCGCGCTCGTGGTGGTGCCGCACGAGGCGGGCCGCCTCGCCGAGCGGGGCCAGGAGCCGCGCGCCGACGGCGGCGTGCGTGCGCACCACGTCCATCTCGGCGGGCGTCAGCGGGCCGGGCCGCAGCAGCAGCTCGTCCGGGACGCCGACCTCGCCGATGTCGTGCAGCCGCGCCGCCGTCTCGACGTCGCGGCGCGCGCGCGGCGAGAGCCCGAGGCGGTCCGCGGCGCGCGTCGCCAGCTCGCAGACGCGGCTCGCGTGGCCCCGGCGTACCGCGCCGCGGCTCTCGATGGCCTCGAGCATCCCGAGCGCCACCTCGACGGCGTTGGCTTCGGCCCGCCGGCGGTTGCGCTCGGCCTCGAGGGCCGGCGTCAGCGCGCTCGCGATCATGCCGAGCAGCGCGAGGTCCTGCTCGTCGCGCGACGGCAGCAGCGGCCGCAGCAGCACCACGCTGCCCGCGGGCTCGCCCGCCGCGCGCAGCACCGCCGCCATGCCCTCGAGCGGCCGCCCCTGGCCGAGCACCTCGTCGCGCGTCACGCCCGACCGGTCGGTCCGCGCGCGCTCCGCGAGCAGCGCGCCCAGCGGCAGCGGCAGGGCCACGGGCTCGACGCCCTCGCGGTGCTCCGCCTCGACCATCCCGTTGCCGACGTCGGCCTCGATGCGCGTCACGTGCGCGTGGAAGCGCCGCGCGGTGATCTGCGCGGTCATGGCGACGATCCGCTCGACGTCCTGCCCCGTGAGGAGGTGCGTCAGCTCGGCCACGAGCTCGAGGTCGCGCACGCGCCGCTCGAGGTCGCGGCGCGACAACTTGAGGTCGCGCTGCACGACCTGCAGCGTCGCCGCGGTCTCGCGGTGCTCGCGCCGCAGCGACTCGTTCTCCTCCCGCGCGACCGACAGGGCCTCGCGTCCATGCGACTCCGACCGCCGCTCCGCGAGCACCCGCTCGACGACGCGCCGCAGGTCGTCGATGCCGAACGGCTTCATGAGGTAGTCGTCGGCGCCGTTCCGCAGGGCCGAGACCGCGGTCTCGGTGCTCGCGAACGCGGTGATCAGCACGCTGCCGATGTCCGGCGCGACGCGCTTCGCCGCCTTGATCAGCTCGAGCCCGCTCATCTCGGGCATCTTGAGGTCGGTGACGAGCAGCTCGAACGCGCCGCTCTCGAGGTCGCGCAGCGCCTCCTTCGGCGCGCCGTGGCTCGTCACCTGGAACCCGTCGCGCCGCAGCGTGGCCGCGAGGATGTCGCGGATCTGCGGCTCGTCGTCCACGACGAGGATGCGGGGGGCCTGGGTCGCGACGGGGGCCGGGGGCGTCATCTCAGTACGGCTAGATCGGGCGGCGGGCCGCCCCGCCGCACCCCCCGCGGCGGGCCGCGCCGGCCGGGCCGCCGGAGCGCGAGGACCGTCCCCCGGGGGCTCGACCGGGCGACCAGCGTCCCCTCGTGGGCGGCCGCGACCGCCGCGGGCAACGCGAGGCCCGGGAACGGCGTGCGGCCGGCGTCGTCCACCTCGAGGACCGCGCCGAGGGCGGCGCTGAACCGCTCGGCCGGCACGTCGAGCCCCTCGACCCGGGCCGCGACCTCGACCCCGCGACCGTCCTTGGCGGTGGAGGGGCGGGCGAGCAGGCGCAGGGGCGCCGGCCGGGCGGGGGCGACGGCCGCCAGGAAGCGGACGATCGCGTCGATCGCGTCCCGGACCTGGGACGCATCGGCCAGGGCCTCGACGACGGGGGGAGGGGGGGCATCGGCCCTGTGGGCCGCGGCGGGGGCGGGGGCCGGGCCCACCAGGCCGCGCCGGGCGAAGTGGTCCCACCGGTCGGTCACGAGCGCCGCCAGGTCGAACGGGCTCGGCATGGGGGGGCCCAGGCGGCCGACCGACGCCACGATCTCGACCGCGTCGCGCACCCGGGCGATCTCGGCCTTCAGCGCGTCGCGGCCCCGGGGCGCGCGTGGGTCGGTGCCGGGGTCCTCCAAGAGGAGCGACATCACCTGCAGGGGGTTGTTGACCGCGTGGCCGATCTGCGACGCCAGGCGGGCGAGGGCGGCGTCCGGGCCCGTCCCCGCCGCGGGGAGGCGGTCGAGCAGGCGCCGGGCCGCGAGCGAGAGTTCGTCGAGGTCCACCGGCTCGGGGAGGGCGGCGTCGGCGCCGGCCCTCAGGGCATCCGCGGCCAGCGCCCGGCGGCCCTCCGGCACCAGGACCAGCACGGCCGCGTGCGGGCGGCGGGCCCGCACCGTCGTGACGAAGGCGAGGTCCTTGCGGCGCCAGCCGGAGAGGCTCGCGATGACGAGGTCGGCGGGGGCCTCGGCGAAGCGGGCCGTGCCGTCGAAGGGGTCGGTCGCGACGGCCACCGCGTCCACCAGCGGGGCGACGAGCCGCCGGACGGCGTCCCGCGTGGGGCCCGCGGCCAGCACGACGAGGGCGCGGCGGCGGGCGGTCACGGTCGGGACGGGCTCCGGGGACTCTCCCATCATCGGTTCCCGGGGCCCCACGGCGAAGGAAGCGTGGTCCGCGTGGCGGTTTCCGGGGGCGCGCCCGTAGAATCGCGGGCCCCCCGGGGCTCCCACGTGCGCATCCTGCTCGCCGACGACGAACGGACCATCGCCATCACGCTGCGCGACTGCCTGGAGAAGGCCGGGCACGCCGTGGTGCTGGCCCGCGACGGGACGGAGGCCACGGCCGCGCTCGCGGGCCCCCCGTTCGACGTGGTCATCACCGACATCCGGATGCCGGGGGTGAGCGGCATCGAGATCCTCGAGCTGGTGAAGCGGACGCGGCCCGAGACCGAGGTCGTGATCGTGACCGGCTACGGGACGATCGAGTCCGCCGTGGACGCGACCAAGAAGGGCGCGTTCGAGTACATCCTGAAGCCGTTCGACGACGACCAGATCCTGGTCACGCTCCGCAAGATCGAGGAGCTGCGGCGGCTGCGGCAGGAGAACGCCGAGCTGCGCCGCTCGCTGCACCGCGAGAAGGCCCTCGAGGCCATCATCGGGAAGAGCGAGTCGATGGTACGGGTGATCGAGCGCGTGCGGGCGGTCGCCGAGAACGACGCGAACGTGCTGATCACGGGGGAGTCGGGCACGGGCAAGGAGCGTGTGGCCCGGGCGATCCACGACCTCTCGCGCCGGCGCGACGGCCCCTTCGTGGCGCTGGCCTGCGCGGCGATCCCGGCGCCGCTGCTCGAGGACGAGATCTTCGGCCACGAGCGCGGCGCGTTCACCGACGCGAAGGAGCGCAAGGCCGGGCGGTTCGAGCGGGCCGACGGCGGCACGATCTTCCTCGACGACATCGACGACATGCCGCTCGAGACGCAGGTGAAGCTGCTCCGCGTGCTGCAGGAGCGGCAGTTCGAGCGGCTCGGCGGCGAGAAGCCGATCAAGGTGGACGTCCGCGTCGTCGCGGCGACGAAGGTGGACCTCCAGGAGGCCAGCGAGGACGGCGAGTTCCGCGAGGACCTCTACTACCGCCTCAACGTGGTGCCGCTGGCGCTCCCCGCGCTGCGCGAGCGCGACGGCGACGTGCCGCTGCTCGTCGAGTTCTTCGTCCGGCGGCACGGGCGCGGCCTCGACTACACGGTGGCGCCCGAGGTGATGGCGGAGCTCTCGGCCTACCGCTGGCCGGGCAACGTCCGCGAGCTCGAGAACGCGGTCGAGCGCGCGATCGCGCTGGCGCCGCCCTCGCGGGTCCTCTCGCGCGACGTGCTGCTCGAGAGCGCGCTCCGCCGCCGCAGCAAGGGCAAGGGCGACGAGCACGACGGCGACGCGCTGGTCGCGCTGAAGGACGTGGTCCGTCAGGCCGAGAGCGAGCACATCCGCCGCGTGCTCCGCTCCGTGCAGGGCCATCGCGCGCAGGCCGCGACCGTCTTGGGCATTTCCCGCAAGAATCTGTGGGAGAAGATGAAGGAGTACGGGATCGAGTAGGCCGACGACGCGTGCACCTCGCGAGGTCGCACCGGGCGCCGTGCCGAGCGCGTCGTTCGACGGGGCGACGCGAAGGAAGGGGGCGTCGGTGTCCGGACGGAGGCAGCACGCCGATCAGCCCGATGTCGATGCCGCCCTGGTCGAGCGACTGATCGCGTCGCAGCACCCGCAGTGGGCCGGCCTCCCCATCCGGCGCGTCGCGTCCGACGGCACGACCAACGCGATCTTCCGCCTGGGGGCGGAGATGGCCGTGCGACTCCCGCTCGTCCGCTACGGCGAGACCGCGATCGACGTCGAGGGATGCTGGCTCCCGCGGATCGCACCGGGCCTGCCGCTCGAGGTGCCGGCGCAGGTCGCCACGGGGGCGCCGGGCGCCGGGTACCCCTTCCGCTGGTCCGTGCATCGCTGGATCGAGGGCTCGGCGGTGTCGGCCGCACCGGTCGACGATCTCCCGACGCTCGCGGCGTCCGTCGCGGCATGGCTCGCGGCGCTCCATCGCCTCGACACGACCGGCGGACCCGACGCCGCAGCCCACGACCTCCGCGGAGCCCCGCTCGCCCGGCGCGACGCGGAGACGCGACGCGGGTTGGCCGCGCTCGCCGACGACGTCGACGTCGGCGCCGCGCGGGCGGTGTGGGAGGACGCGCTCCGCGCCGGGACGTGGAGCCGACGGCCGGTCTGGACGCACGGGGACCTCCTGCCCGGGAACCTGCTCGCGAGGGACGGACGTCTGGTCGCCGTGATCGACTTTGCGGGGCTCGGGGTCGGGGACCCGGCGTGCGACCTGATGATCGCGTGGGGCCTCTTCGCGGGCGCGAGCCGCGCGGCCTTCAAGGCCGCGTTGCGGGAGCGGACCGACGTCGACGAGGCGACGTGGGCCCGCGGGCGCGGACACGCCCTGTATCACGCCGCGATCTACATCCCGTACTACCGCGACACGAATCCGCGCGGCGTCGCCGCTGTGCGCCGCCAGTTGGCGGCCGTCCTGGAGGAGGCGCCCTGAACGCCGTCGACGTGCTCGTCCCACGCGCGGCTCGCGCGGGCGCGAACCGTCGTGGGGGTGAGGGCGCGTCAACCCCCCCCGCCGGGGGGGGTGCGCCGCCCCCCGCTGTCGGGGGCGCGCCGACGGGGGGGGAGGGGGGCTACGGCGGGCGCGGCGCGGGACCCCGCCCGCGCGGGGCGCCG
>JAEUHO010000322.1 GCA_016795345.1 Planctomycetia bacterium
GCACCGCGGTCGAGACGGGCCCCGCCGACGTGTCCACCGCCGAGGAGGCGTACGACCACGAGTCGGGCCTCGCGGTCAAGGAGCTGACCTACGAGGTGCGCGCGGGGCTGCGGCTCGCGAAGGACACGCTCGGCGTCCTCGTCTCGGCGGTGGACGACGGCTCGTCGGCCCAGCAGGCGAGGCTGCTCGCGAACGAGGTGCTGCTCGAGATCGACGGCAAGCCGGTGGACGGGCCGAAGGGGTTCGCCCGCGCGATCGTCGAGGCGCGGATGTCGGGACGGCGGGAGGTCCGCATGGTCGTCCTGCGGCTCGATCGCACGCGGTTCGTCGACGTGCGCATCGCCAGCGGGCCGACGCTGCCCGCTCCGGCGGGTCGCTGACCCCCCCGGGCCCGCGATTCCACGGAACCCGGGGGCTGGCCGCGGCATCTCTCCTCCGTCGCCCGGGCGCCGCCACGCCCCCCGGGTATCCTTTCCCCCCTTGTCGCCGACGCGTCCGCGCCGGCTGGGAGCCTTCTGCATGACGCGTCTCTCCGTGTCCGCCGCGACGCTCGCCGCCCTCGGGCTCGTCGCCTCGATCCCCTTCGCCGCGCCCGCGGCGTTCGCCGGCGGCGGCAAGCCCGCCCCGGCCGCCACGCCCGCCGCGAAGCCCGCGGCCGAGAAGTACGCGTCGCTCGCGGACCTCGAGGCCGCGGCGGACGCCGCCGAGGCCGCCGCGCAGAAGGACCTGCGCCGCGCCCGCTACGAGAAGGTCGTCGCGTACCTCGCCGCGAGCCCGGACGCCAAGGACCGCGAGCAGGCCGTCGGCACCGCCATGGACCTCGCGGAGGAGGTCGAGGAGTGGGCGAAGGCCGTCGAGCACGCCGACGCCTACCTGAAGGCGTACGAGAAGGGCGAGCGCCGCGTCGAGGTCCTCCTCACGAAGGCCGGGGCCCTCACCCACGTGGGCACGAAGGAGGCCACGAAGGCGGCCTACGGCGCGGCGTTCGACGCCGTGGACGTCGAGAAGACGAACCCGAACCTCGTCCTCGGTGCGTACTCCTCGTACGCCGACTACCTCGTGGACCAGAACGACCTCGAGGGCGCCAAGGCCGCCTACCAGGCCTGCAAGGACAAGTACGCGAGCCACGAGGCGTCCAACCAGATCGCCGGGCTCGTCGAGAGCTGGGCCAAGAACCTCGAGATGGTCGGCCTCGACGCCATCGCGATCCCGGCGAACGCCAAGGACCTCGACGGCAAGCCGGTCACCCTCGCCGACTACAAGGGCAAGGTGCTCCTGATCGACTTCTGGGCCACCTGGTGCGGCCCGTGCCGCGCCGAGATGCCCAACGTCATCAAGGCGTACACGAAGTACCACGCGAAGGGCTTCGAGGTGCTCGGCATCTCGCTCGACCGTCCGAACGACGTCGAGAAGCTCAAGTCGTACATCAAGGAGAAGGCCATGCCGTGGCGGCAGGTCCACTACAGCGAGGGCCCGAACGACGTCGCGAGCGCGTACGGCGTCGAGGGGATCCCGCACACCGTCCTCATCGGCGGCGACGGCAAGGTGATCCGCATCGGCCTGCGCGGCGCGGCCCTCGAGAAGACGCTCGAGCGTCTGTTCAAGTAGCCCCCCGACCTCGGCCCGACGGCCGTCCCACGGGCCCCGCGACCTCGGTCGCGGGGCCCGTGTCGTTCCCGGCGACGGCGGTCCCCGCCGCGCACCGTCCGTCCGCGGCGCGGGGGAACCCTTCGCGGCCCGTCCGGCGTGCGTACCATCCCCGGATGCGCGCCGCCCGCACCTTCGGCCTGATGGTCCCCCTGCTCCTGACCGCGTCCGTCCGCGCCGTCGCCGAGGACGACTCGACGATCCCGAACCCGGCGCCGCGCGCCCCGTCCGCGCCCGCGGCGCCGCCGGCCCCCGTCGCTCCGCAGGCGCCGGTTGCGCCGCAGGCGCCGGTCGCGCCGCCGGCCCCCGTCGCTCCGCCGGCCCCCGTCGCTCCGCCGGGAGCCGGGGCGCCCGCCGCCGCCGCGGTCCCGACGACCCTGCAGGAGCTGCAGGAGTCGTTCGACGACCAGGAGAAGGCGGCCTCGCGCGCGGGGAAGCGCCGCCGTTACGACGCCGTCGCGGCGTACGTCACCGCGCGCCCGAACGCCCGCGACGTCGCCGAGGCGCGCGCCGAGCTCTTCCGCCTCGCCTCGGCCCTCGAGGCGTGGGACGTGGCGATCTTCCGCGCCGACGACTACCTCGCGCGGCACCCGCTCGGCGCCGACGAGGTGGGCGCGCGCTTCGCCAAGGCCGAGGCCCTCGGCAAGCTCGGCCGGTCGGCCGAGGCGCGCGCGGCGTACGAGCTGCTGACGCGCGCGGTCAACCCCGCGAAACACGGCGCCAACACCGTGCTCGGGGCCTGGAACGCGTACGCGGCCTACCTCACCGAGCTCAACGACCTCGAGGGCGCGCGCGCCGCGTGGCGAGGCTTCAAGGCGGCGACCGCGACGACGCCGCAGGCCAAGGCGTTCGCCGGCATGGCGGACGAGGAGACCGGCAACCTCGACCTCGTGCGACGCGAGGCCCGGCCGTTCCCGGCGGGCACCCTCGACCTCGCCGGCCGTCCCGTCGCGCTCTCCGACTACCGCGGCCGCGTGCTCCTCATCGAGTTCTGGGCGACGTGGTGCGGGCCCTGCACGGCCGAGCTCCCGACCATGCTCTCCGCGTACGAGCGCTTCCACGACCGCGGGTTCGACATCCTCGGCGTGAGCATCGACGCCGGCGGCGAGGTGGGCCGCGTGCGGCAGTACGTCGCGGAGAAGCAGGTCCCCTGGCGGATCACGCACTCCACCGCGCTGAAGAACCCGGTGGCCGACCTCTGGGGCGTGCGCGGCGTGCCGCAGACGATCCTCGTGGACCGCGACGGCCGCGTGGTCCGGATCGGCCTCCGCGGCATGCCGCTCGTCCGCGAGATCGGCCGGCTCGTCAACGGCCGCTGACCG
>JAEUHO010000331.1 GCA_016795345.1 Planctomycetia bacterium
TTCAAGAAGCTCATCGTCACCGCTCTCGTCGTGGGCGGCGTGGTCACGTTCGTCGGCGCCGACGTCGTCGGCCGCACGCTCTCCCGGGCGCGCGAGTCCGTCCGCGCGTCGCTCACGTCGTCCGTCCCGCTCCGCACGCAGGTCGCCGAGGCCCGCGCCCAGGTGGACCGCTACGCGGAGAACGTCATCCGCGGCGAGATCGCCGCGGAGGCCCTCGCCGACACCCTCGCGCGCACCGAGCGCGAGGTGAAGGCCCGCCGCGCCGGCGTCGCACGCGAGCGCGCGCAGCTCGCCTCGCTCCACGCGACGCTCGAGCAGCGCGGCACCTCGACGTACGCCGTCGCCGGCGGCGCCGCCCCGGCCGCCACCGACGACGAACGCGCCGCCGTGCGCCGCGCGCGCGAGTTCCAGGCCGCCGTGGTGATCCTCGAGCGCCGCGAGCAGGACCTCGCCGCGCTCCAGCGCGACCACGAGGCCACGCTGAAGGAGGTCGCGTCCGCGAAGGCCGCGCAGGCGCGCCTCGCCGAGGAGGTCACCGTGCTGCAGGCCGAGGTCGAGGCCCTCGAGGCCCGCACCGTCGTCGCGCAGACCCGCAAGGCCGCCGACGCCTCCATCGACCGCAGCGGCTTCGGCGAGGCCGAGGCGCGCATCGCGGCGATCCGCGGCTCCATCCGCGAGCAGGACCGCCGCCTCGAGTACTACGCCCGCCGCAGCGAGGCGCTGCACGCCGCCGACGCGTTCGACCCGTTCCACGGCGAGACCGCGGTGGACGCGCTGAAGGCCGCGCTCGAGGCCGGCCTCCCCCCCACGGCGCCCGTGACCGCGACCGCGTCCGACTGACGCGAGGCCCGTTCGCCGTCGTCCCCCCTCGGAGGTCCGCCCATGCACCGCGCCCGCTGCTCCCGCTCGCGTCCCTTCCTCGCCGCGCTCGCCGCCCTCGTCGTCCTCGTGGGCGGCGGCCTCGAGGCCTGGACCGCGCTCGACCGGGCGCGCGCGCCGGGGCGGGCCTCCGACCTCGACGCCGCGGCCACGACGGCCCGCGAGCGTCCCTCCCCCGCGGCCTACGAGCGCCTCGCCGGCGCCCAGGCCGCGGCGGGCCTCGCGTCCGACGCGGCCACCTCGGCCGTGATCGCGTCGCGCCTCGCGCCCGGCGACGCGCGCCGCGCCGCCCTCGCCGAGGCCTACGTGGACGGGGCGCTCCGCGCCACGCTCCGCGGCGGGCTCCGGCCCTTCGCGGCCGCCGGCGCGGGCCTCCTCCTCTTCCTCTGGGTCACGGGCGCGCGCCGCCGCGCCGCCGCCCGCCGCCGCGAGGAGATCGTCGCCCACGCGCTCGGCCGGGTCGTCCTCGCGGTCGAGGGCGACGGCCAGGCCCGCGGCGACCTCGCGGTCCTGCGGCCGGGCGCCACCGGGCTCGTCATCGACGTCCACACCGACCCGGCGCTCGCCACCGTCGTGGACGCGCCGCCGCTCGTGGTCGCCCTCTCCCACGCGGGCGCGGGCCGCACGGTCCGCCTGTCCCCGCGCCGCGACGCCGTCGGCGGGGCCGCGCGCTTCAAGGTCGTCGGCGACGCGCTCGCCGAGGTCCTCGCGCACCCCGGCGCGTGGCGCGTGCTCGTCCGCGCCGACGCGGCCCTCCTCGCGGAGGCGACGGTGCAGGTCGAACCGGCCCCCGTCGCGCGCCGCGCCGTCGTCGCCGCCGCGTGACCGGACCGGCCGGGTCCGGTCGGGCGCCCGCGGCGCCCGTGCCGTCCCGGCCCGACCGGGGGTAGGCTGCGGCGACCGCGGTTCCGGGGCGGACGCGGTGGAGGCCCCATGTCGTACGCGCGCAACCTCATCGGCGGTTCCTGGGAGGAGCCGGGCCCGGCGGTGATCGAGACGGTGGACCCGGCGACGGGCGAGAAGCTCGGCAAGGCCCCCAAGAGCACCGCCGCCGACATGGCCCGCGCGGTGGCCGCCGCGAAGGACGCCCTGCCCTCGTGGTCGTCGCGGCCCGCGCCGCGACGCGCCGAGACGATCCTGCGCCTCGCGCAGCTCCTCGAGCAGCGCAAGGAGACCATCGCGCGCATCGTCACGCGCGAGATGGGCAAGGTCCGCGAGGAGGCCCTCGGCGACGTCCAGGAGGCCATCGACATGGCCTACCTGATGGCGGGCGAGGGCCGCCGACTGTACGGCGTCACGACGCCCAGCGAGCTCCCGAACAAGCTCTGCATGACGTTGCGCGAGCCCGTGGGCGTCTGCGGCCTCGTCACGCCGTGGAACTTCCCCGTCGCGATCCCGTCGTGGAAGTCGCTGCCCGCGCTCGTCGCCGGCAACACCGTCGTGCTGAAGCCCAGCGAAGAGACGCCGGGCTGCGCGACCGCGTTCGTCGAGGCGCTCGTCGAGGCGGGTATCCCGCCCGGGGTCGTCAACCTCGTCCACGGCACCGGCGAGGAGGCGGGCGCCGCGCTCGTCGCGCACCCCGACGTCGCCGCGGTGTCCTTCACGGGCTCCGGCGAGACCGGCCGCCGCATCCAGGCGATCGCGGCGCCGATGCTCAAGCGCACGCACCTCGAGCTCGGCGGCAAGAACGGCGTGGTCGTCCTCGACGACGCCGACCTCGACTTCGCGGTCCGCGCCATCCTCTGGTCGGCCTACGGCACGTCGGGCCAGCGCTGCACCGCCGCGAGCCGCGTCATCGCCCAGGCCGGCATCCACGACAAGCTCGTCGAGCGGCTGGCCGAGGGCGCGAAGCGCCTGCGCATCGGCAACGGCTGGACGCCCGGCGTCCAGGTCGGCCCGCTCGTGCGCCCGTGGGCGGTCGAGAAGGTGGAGAAGTACGTGAAGATCGGCCTCGACGAGGGCGCCAAGCTCGTCGCGGGCGGCCGCCGCCCGTCGGACCCTTCCCTCAAGGGCGGCTTCTTCTACGAGCCGACGGTCTTCGCGGGCGCCGCGCCCACCATGCGCATCGCGCAGGAGGAGATCTTCGGCCCCGTCACGGCGGTGATCCGCGTGCGCGACCTCGACGAGGCGATCCGCGTCCACAACGGCACGCCGTTCGGCCTCTCCGGCGCGATCATCACGCGCGACCTCGCGAGTGCGATGAAGGCCGCGCGCGCGTTCCAGACCGGCATCGTCTACGTCCACAACGGGACGATCGGCGCCGAGGTCCACCTGCCCTTCGGCGGCATCAAGGGCACCGGCAACGGCCACCGCGAGGCCGGCGTCACCGGCATCGACTTCTTCACCGAGGTCAAGACCGTCTACATCGACTACTCCGGCGCCCTCCAACGCGCCCAAATCGATCGCTGAGTCACCGCGAGACGCGGGCGTCGTCGAGACGAAGAGACGGGGCGCGTCCCGAACGGACGGGCGCGCCCGTCGGTCCCGGGGTTCGCGGGGGCCCCGACCTCGCATCGATGGGGCCCCCCTCCTCCTCCTCGAAGACTCGTCGTCGTCGGGCCGCTCCTCGACGTGTCGTCCTTGCTTGACACGCCCTCGTCGCGGCCGCTCCCGCGGGCCTCGACGGATCGCGCCCGATGCGTCCAGTGCGCGCCCCGCGCGAGCGTCGCACGCCACCGCGGTTCGGGCGTTCCTCCCGCCTTCGGGGTTTCGAAGGCAGGCGTGTGCGTCGTCGCGCCGATCGGAGGCGGCGGTCGAGTCCCCGGGACGCGAGGCCCGCTGGCCGTTCCTCGGACGTCGAGGCCGCGAGCGCCGCGAACGGGTCACCGCGGCCGTCGTCCATCGGCGCGACCGGCGGGCGGCCGCAAGGGCCGCGCCCTACGGCGCCTCGCGACCCGCCACGACGGACGCCGGTTCGATCGATGCGACCCCGTGGACGAACATCGCGTATAATCATCGTAGTTGGCGTCTGGCGCGTCTTTGTAGGGGCGGGCCTTGTGCCCGCCCGCGCCGGGACCGTCGCTGAACGCGCCCCCACACCCGTTCGCGACGGATTCGCGATCTCATTCATCGCCGTGCGCGAGGCCGGCGGGTCACCGTGTCCGTCGTTCACCTCTGCGATCGGCGGGCGGCCGCAAGGGCCGCGCCCTACGGCGCCTCGCGACCCGCCACGACGGACGCCGGTTCGATCGCGCCCCGCGCCCATCCATCAGGGTCTCGGTCGCGTGCGTGGGGACGCGAGGCCCGGTCAGTCGCAGTCCGCGTTGTAATGCACCCGGCCACAGTGACGGCACACGAACTTGTAGAACGCCGGGCTGCAACCGGGCACGTACGTCTCGATCATCCCTCGCAGGTCCTCGACGTCGAACATGGACGCCTCCGACAGCCGGACGAGCCCGTCGTGGTCGACGCTCCGCATCTCGTCTTCCGGCGCGTCGCCGTGGAACTCGCACGCGTCGCCACAACACGCCATCCAATCGTGGGACTGCCAGCAGAGGTACCCCGGCGTCCGCTCGGCCACCTCGCGGACGACGTCGTCGCGGATCCCGACACGCTCGAGCGACCTCGTGTCCACGAAGGTCGCGTCGAACATGCGGGCCGCGGCGCCGTCCGCGATGCACCACGGGCACACACGTCCGACCTCGGCTGCGCAGTACACATGGAACGCGCAGACGAAGCCTCGCGCGTGCCCGCAACACGCGCACGCGAGCGGGCTCGCCTCGACGGCGCCGATGGCGACCGGGTCGGGGTGGTAGCGGAAGCGGGGAAGGGGCTCGCCCACGAGCGCTACTCGAGGTTCTCGATCCGCAGCCGCTGCCACTCCTTCGGACGCCCGGACGCCAGGTCGAACCGCATCGGGACGATGAACTGGACCTCGGTGCTCCCGCCGTCTCGGACCACGCGCACGAACGGCGGCGGGGCGCTCCCCCCCGCAGGCGGCGCCGTCTCCGGCGAGAAACAGGGACTCCGGTATCCCTTCGTCATGAGCTCGACGTAGCCGAACCGCTCGTCGCGACGGATCACGCCCGATCGGACGTCGGTCAGGTCGAGGAACTGGACCTTCCAGTGGGTGTCATCCCCCCACAGGCACCCCCAGACGAACCCGAAGCCCCCGGAGACCCACTCGTGATCTGGCCCCCAGGACTCCGACCCGGGGAAGACGCGTCCGTCGTACAGGTCCCACCAGTCCGGGACGTAGAACCCGAACGGACAGAACCCCGACGCCTCGTACGGCTCCTCGGCGATCACACGGCCGGTCGCGAGATCCAGCACCGACGCGCCGGTGTAGCGCGGCGCGATCAAGGCGAACTCGCGGTCCCCTTGCCGGAACGGCTCGAACGTGTCGAGCATTCGGTAGTTCCGCTCGTAGGTCGCCACCGGCTCGAGCCCGCCCGCGTCGCCGACGCGGCGGAGCACCTCGACGACGGTGCTGTCCCACCTGCCAGGCGCGTTGGGCTTCGGCGTCCCGCGGACGACGTAGCGGTCGCGAGGCTTCGGCCTCGGCGGGACTTCGAAGTCGGTCTCCACGACGATCTCGCGGACGACGAACCCGCGGTCGTGGCGCCGCCGGGCCCAGTTCTCGCCGTCCATCTCACACGTCGAGAGCCTCGCGATCTCGGCCTCGGCTTCCGCGCGTGTGCGGTACGTCCCGAAGGACGAGTCCTCCGCGCGGCCCGCATGGACGCCGTAGACCCGATACACGAGGTCGCCGCGCATCGGCCCTTCCTCCGTCCGACGCCACCCCTCACTTCGGCGGGGTGTCGGGCGCCTTCGGGTCCTTGGGGGCGTCGGGGGACGTGGGCAGCGGCGGCATCTTCGCCGGGTCGATCATCTCGCCGCCCACCTTCACCTCGACGCGACGGTCCACCTGGTGGCGCACGGCCACCACCTGCTCGCCCGACGTCGCCTCGCCCTCGAGCGTCGAGGACGTCGCGAACAGGCTCTCGACGAGCCGCCCCTCGACCCCGACCGAGAGCGTGCCCTTCACCGCGTACGTGCCGCCCTTCGACCACGGCACCGCCTTGCCGCCCTTGCCCGCGGGCAACGCCGCGACGGGCAGGGCTGCGACACACGCGATCTCCGCACGCCCCGCGTCCACCTTCGAGAGCTTCGCCGACGACGTCGCCTTCGACCGGTCGATCTGCTCCGCGCCCCACAGGCCGTCGAGCACCGCGCCCAGGTCGGCGCCCCACTCGTCGCCGATCGCGACCGCCACCTTGGGCAGCCACGCGCGACGCACGCCCTCGCCGTCGGGGCGGCCGGCGCCGTACGTCCGCGCGAGCCAGGCGGCCGCGGGCTTCGACGGCGCGGTCGGCGCGCCCACGAGCGCGTGGGTGCGGTCCTTGCCGCGCCCCTTCACCTCGACCACCGCGCCCTGCAGCGTCTCGTCCTTCGAGGTGCCCGTGTCGAACGACCACGTCGGGAACCAGACCCGCGTGCGCGTGCGGTGCCCGTCGGCGTCGGTCTCGAGGCACGCCTCGACCGCGACGACCTTCGCCTTCAGCCGCCGCGGCGTGCTCGGCAGCTCCGCCTCGCGGGCCGGGAAGCGGATCTCCTGGTACCGCTCCTCGGTCGTCGTGACCGTCACCACGTCGCCGGGCTTCCACCGGTCCTCGCGGGCGACGTCGTACGTCGGCG
>JAEUHO010000390.1 GCA_016795345.1 Planctomycetia bacterium
CAGCGCGTCGACGCGCAGCAGCCCGCGCTCGACGTTGCGCCGCGCGACCGGCACGTCGCCCGTCGCCGCCGCGGCGCGCCACGCGGCCCGCGCGTCCTCGGCCATCGCGAGCGAGAGCTCGAGCGACGCGGGCGACGCGCCCGGGGCGGCGGCCTCCGCCTCGAGCAGCAGCGAGCGCCCGAAGGCGACGTTGCCCCGCACGACGTCGCACGCGACCCGGATCGCCTCGTCGCCCGCGGCCGCGGCGCGGTCCGCCGCGTCGCTCGCGTCGCGCAGCCGCCCCGCGCGCAGGTCGTCGATCGCGCGCGCGAGGTGGGCCCGGCCGTCGTCTCCACCACACGCGGCGACGAAGGCGCCCACGAGCAGCCCGGCGGCCGCGAGCCGGACGGAGCGGAGCGGGCCTCGCGTCATCGGCGCCTCCGGTCCGACATCGCCAGGTCGAGCGCGAAGCACGCGAACGCGACGAGCAGCCACGCCTGGAAGACCGACGGACGCCGCAGCGCGGCGGCCCGCGCGAACGTCTTGCGCGCCAGCGGCGCGACGGCGTCGTCGTACACGCCCACGAGCGCGCCCGGGCGCGCGCCCGCCTCGACGTAGACGCCGCCGGTCCGCGCAGCCAGCGCGCGGAGGCCCGTCGCCTCGAGGCGCGTGACGACCTCCGCGCCCGCGCGGTCGCGCAGGAACCCCTCGCCGCCGTCGGCCTCGACCGGGATCTTGCCGCCGAGCGCGGTCCCGACGCCGACGACGTGCACCGCGAGGCCCCGCGCGGCGCAGCGCGCCGCCGCGGCGACCACGCGGGCGTCGGCGCCGCCGCCGTCGGTGAGGACGACGATCGCCTCGGGGTCGCCGCTCGCGCCGGCGAGCGCCTCGAGCGCGCGGTCGAGCGCGGCGCCGAGGTCGGTGCCGCCGCGGGCGACGTCGGTCGGGTCGGCGAGGTCCGCGAGGTCGGCGACCGCGGCGCGGTCGAGCGTGAGCGGCGCCGCGAGGACGGCCCCGCCCGCGAACACGACCAGCGCGAGTCGGTCGCCGTCGGCGCGCCCCGCGAGCTCGCGCACCTCCTCGGCCGCGCGGCCGAGCCGGTCGGGCGCGACGTCGCGCGCGCGCATCGACCGCGACACGTCGAGCACGACGACGAGATCGACCCCGCGGACCTCCACCGTGCCCTCCGGCGCGCCGACGACCGGCCGGGCGAACGCGACCAGCGCGCACGCGAGGCCCGCCGCGAACAGCGCCCGCCGCGCGGCCCGGCGGCGCGCACCGACCTCGGCCGCGAGCACGCCGACGCGAGGCCCGACCGCCCGCGCGAGCCGGCGGGCGCGGGCCGCGTCGAGCGCGCGCAGCAGCAAGAACGCCGCGGGCGCGAGCGCCACGAGCGCGAGGAGGTCCGGCCGCGCGAAGAGGTCGTCGAGGCTCACGGCGCCCCTCCGACGCCCGCCGCCTCGAGCACGCGGGCCGCGACGAGGCACACGAGCGCGACCGCGAGCCAGGGGCCGAAGCGGTCCACCGGGACTTGGCGCGGGGTGTCGATCGCGGTGCGCTCGAGCGCGTCGATCCGCGCGTACGCGGCCGCGAGCCCGTCGGCGTCGGTCGCGCGGAAGAATTCGCCGCCCGTGCGCTTCGCGACGTCCGCGACGACGCCGGGGTCGACGGCCCGTCGCCCGCCCGCGCCGCCGGCGCCGATCGCGACGGCGTAGACCCTTACCCCGAGCGCGACGCACAGCTGCGCCGCGTGGACCGGCGCGATCTCGCCCGGCGCCGTCGAGAGCGCGACGTTCTCCTCGCCGTCCGTGAGCAACACGACCACCTTCGAGCGGGCGGGGCTGCGCTCGAGGGCCTGCGCCGCGCGGGCGACCGCGGTGCCGATGCCCGTCGCGTCCTCGGGGCCCTCGCCGCGGACCGTCGCGACGCGGGCGAGGATCGTGCGCAGGGCCGCGTGGTCGAGCGTCGGCGGGCACGCGAGGTCCGGGAAGCGCGCGAAGGTCAGGAGTCCGATGCGATCGTGGGGTCGCGCGCGGACGAAGTCGAGGGCCGCCGCCCGGGCGACGTCGAGGCGCGTTCGGCCCGCCGCGAGGTCGCCCGCCGTCATCGACGACGACACGTCGAGGCCGAGGAGGAGGTCGATTCCCTCGACCCGCAGCGGCTCCGGCTCCGACGCCGACGGCCGCGCGATCGCCGCCACGAGCGCGGCGAGGCCGAGCGCCCCGAGGACGCCCGGGAGGATCGCCAGGCGCGTCCGCGCCGTCGTCGGGAGCGCGCCGCCGCCGCCGACCCGCGCCCCGCCGTCGGGCGTCGGCACGCCCCCGTCGAGGAAGGGGCCCGGCGCGAACCGCACCGCGGGCGCGCCGCGCCGCCGCCGCGCGACGAGCGCCCCGACCACGACGGCGAGGAGCGCGAACGCCGCCGGCGTGCGCCAGTCGACCCCGAGGAGCGTGGCGGCGACGGGCGTCACGCCGTACCCCCGGGCGCCGTCGCGCGGACGAACCCGCGCGCCGCGTCGACGACCGCCGCGAGCGCGGCCGCGTCCGGGACGGCGTCGGCGAACTTCACCGCGTCGCCGCACGCGAACACGCGCCGCAAGGCGGCCCGGGCGGCGCCGTCGGCC
>JAEUHO010000415.1 GCA_016795345.1 Planctomycetia bacterium
AGCGCGTCCACGCCGCGCGCAACGCCGCGCGCGTCGGCGCCGTGCTCGACGTGCTCGTCGAGACCGTCGACCCGTGGGGCCGCTCCGCCATGGCCCGGACCGAGCACGACGCGCCGGAGGTCGACGGCAAGGTCCGCGTCGCGCCGGTGCCGAAGGGGACGCGCCCGGGCTCGTTCCTGGCCGTCCGCGTCACGGCGAGCGAGGGCTACGACCTCGTCGCCGAGCCGGCGGCCGCCGTCGAGCCGGCGCCCGTCGGGGCCGCGGCGCCCCCGACCCGATGACCGTCGCCAACCCGGCCGACCTGGAGTAGCGTCCGACCCATGGGGCTCGCCAACCAGATCACCGTCGCCCGCGGGGGCCTCGCGATCCTCCTGTGGTCCGTCCTCCACGTCATCGACCTGCGCGGTCGCCCCGAGGACGGCCTCTGGTGGGTCGCGTTCGCGCTCTTCGTCGTCACCGCCGGCACCGACAGCCTCGACGGCTACATCGCCCGCACGCGCGGCGAGGTCTCGGTCTTCGGCCGCATCGCCGACCCGTTCGTCGACAAGCTCCTCGTCCTCGGGTCCATGGTGTTCCTCATCGGCCTCCCGGGCATGGCGTGGATCGTCCCGCCGTGGACCGTCGCCGTCGTCCTCGCGCGCGAGCTGCTCGTCACCGCGCTGCGCGGCGCCGTCGAGGGCTCGGGCCGCAACTTCCAGGCGGGCACCTGGGGCAAGGCCAAGATGCTCGCGCAGTGCGTCGCGATCGGCGCCGCCCTGCTGCACGGCGCCGGCGTCGCGTTCGTCCGCTGCCCGCTGAACGCCTTCTCGTTCACGTCCGACGTCGTCGCGACGCCGCCCACGTGGTGCCTCGCGCGCCTGATCTCGGTCCTCGCCGCGCTGCTCACCCTCGCGAGCGGCGTCGAGTACACGGTCCGCGCGATCCGGTCGCTGCGCGCGCCGCCCGTCGGCCGTGCGTAGGGCGCTCCTCTCCCTCCTCGGCGTCGGGTTCCTGCCCGGCCCGTCGGGCACGTGGGCGTCCGCCGTCACCGCGGCCGGCCTCGCGCTCGCCACGGGGCCCGCCTACGGCCCGACCTCCCTCGCGATCCTCGCCGCGCTCGTCGCGGGCTGCGCCGTGACGCTCCTCTTCGCCGGCCGCGAAGGCGGCGACGACGGCCACGGCGACCCCGGCTGGATCGTCAGCGACGAGGTCGCCGGCCAGGCCCTCGCGACCGGCCTCGCGGGCGCGGTGACCCGCGGCGACCCCTGGATCGCGGCGGGCCTCGCGTTCCTGGGGTTCCGCGTGTTCGACATCCTGAAGCCCGGCCCCATCGGCGCGTCGCAGCGCCTGCCCGGCGGCGTCGGCGTGCTCGCGGACGACCTGCTCGCGGGGCTCGTCGCGGGCGGGTTGGTCGCCGGCGCGCGCGCGGCCGGCCTCCTCGGCTGACGCGGACGCCGCGACGCGGCGGGTTCCGGTCCGCGGTCGGGCCCCGGGGGTACGCAAGGCCCGGTGGCCGCCGCGGGCGCGACCTTCCGCCCGGGGAGCCGGGCAACCTATACTCCCGCCCCTTGCCGTGTCAGCCGGGCGTCCCGCTGGGGCCCCGACGGAGGTCGTGATGGCGGATCGAGCCGAGCGTCCCGAGGGTGAGCAGCCGCGCAAGCCCGTGCCCCCCGCGGTCCCGCCGGTCGTGCCGCCGGCCGTGCGCCCGGTCGTGCCCCCGGCCGTGAAGCCGGTGGTTCCGCCGAGCGTGCCCCCCACCGTCGCACCCGCCGTCCCTCCGACGATGAAGCCGGCCGTCCCGCCGACCGTCGCCCCGGTGGTGAAGCCGGCCGTGCCGCCGACGGTCGCGCCGGTGGTGAAGCCGGTCGCGAGCCCGCCGCCGGTGATGGCGCCCGTCGGGGCGCCCGTGGTCCAGCCCGCCGCGCCGCCCGCGATGAAGCCGGTGGGCGGCTCGTCGTCCGGCGGGAAGGGCTCGGGCGGCGGCTCGAAGGCCGGCAAGGCCGGGGGCGGCCGCGGCTCGGAGCGCGCCGAACGCCCGTCGCGAGGCGGCGCCTCGGGGGGCGGCGGGATGGGCGTGGGGGCCAAGGTCGGGCTGCTCGCGGCCGTCGTGAGCGCGCTGGTGCTCGCGATCGCCGTCCTGCCGACGATGAAGAACGACGGCGCGGCGGACCCGCTCGAGGGGTACCACGCGGCCGGCGCGAACACCGCCATGGGCCTCGCCGCGGGCCTCGGCGGCGTCGCCGCGCCCGTGGCGCCGAGCGCGTCGGGCCGCTCGCCGGGCCTCGCCGCCGTGGAGACGCTCGCCGCGGGCCTCGAGAACGACCTCAAGGAGGCCGGCCTCGGCGGCGACCTCCGCACGTCGGTGCTCGGCTCGCTCTCGCTGCTGAAGGACGTGGGCGGCGGGCGGTCGATCCAGAAGGCGGTGGACG
>JAEUHO010000288.1 GCA_016795345.1 Planctomycetia bacterium
CGGTGCCCTCGGCTGGTGCCCTCGGCTGGTGCCCTGGGCTGGGGCCCTCGTTCGGCCCGTCGGGGAGCGGGCGGTGGGCGATGGGTGCGCCGCCGGGGAACCGGTAGGATGGGAACGGTCGGCCCGCGCGCGTCGTCCAAGGACGCGGACGAGCCCCCCGTTCCTCCGAGGATCCCCATGCACCCCGCCACCCCCCGCTCCCGCCGCGCCGCCCGTGGCTTCACGCTCATCGAGCTGATGGTCGTCATCGTGATCCTGGGCCTGCTCATCGGCCTCGTCGGGACCAACGTCTGGAACGCCCTGTTCGGCGCCACCCGCGACACCGCGGAGATGCAGATGCGCAACTACGGCCAGGCCATCGACGTCTACAAGGCGCGGAACCGCTCCCTCCCGAAGTCGCTCGAGGAGCTGACGACGGAGGACCCGAACACGAAGGAACCGTACATCGACACGATCAAGCCCGACCCGTGGGGCCAGCAGTACGAGTACCGGATCACGGACGAGCGCCGCAACCGCTACGAGATCCAGTCCGCGGGCGACGACAAGCAGCTGGGCACCGAGGACGACCTGTACTACCCGAAGCGCGACGAGGGCAAGTGACCGGCGTCGCGCCTCCCCACGCCGGCGCCCCCGGGGCGGGGCGGCGCGGGTTCACGCTGCTCGAGCTGATGGCCGTGATGGTCATCCTCGGCTTCCTGCTGTACCTCCTCCCGCCGCGGATGGACACGTACGGCGACCGGAGCCGGCTCGAGTCGGCGGCGAACACGCTGATCTCCGCGTTCACCGCCGTGCGCGAGACGGCGATCATCGACGGCCACGAGGCGCGGATCCAGTTCACGCTGCCGGGCGCGACGACGGACCGGAAGCAGACGGGGTCGTACCGCTACCTCGTCGGGCCCGAGGAGCGCCGCACGTCGAAGGCGTTGCGCGAGGAGGGCGAGATCGACGAGGACCGCCCCGTCCGGCGCAGCGAGGAGGCCTGGGTGGAGTCGTCGTGGTACCCGATGCCCGACGGCGTGGTGCTCGAGGGGTTCAGCACGACCGCCGGCGAGTGGATCCGGTCCAACCCCCGCGGCGACCCGGTCGAGGTGTCGTTCCATCCCGACGGGAGCGTCCGCCCCGCCTGCGCGGTACGGCTCACGTGCATCGACCTGCCGCCCGGCGCGGCGCGCACGGTGACGGTCGTGGTCAACCCGCTGACGGCCGCGGCGTCGATCACCGAGGGCGAGGGCGACCTCCCCAAGTCCCGCGACCCGAGCGACTTCAAGTGAGCCCGACCCGGCCCCCGTCCGACGCCCCGTCCGCGCCGCGGCCCGAGGGCCGGCGGCCGGGCGCCCGGCGCGCGGCCCGCGGCTTCACGCTGCTCGAGCTGGTGTTCGCGTTCGCCATCCTCGCGCTCGCCATGGTCGGCCTCATGGAGTCGCAGGTGCGCTCCATGGACAAGGGCATCAAGACCCTCGAGCTGCGCGACCTGCGCGTCATGGCCGACACCGTGTTCCGCCGCATCGTGTACGAGATCACGAAGTGGGAGGACGGTCAGCGCGGCGACGCCGCCGACTGGTACGCCGACTTCGCCCAGGTGCCACCGGGCCCGCAGCGCGACCGCTGGCGGCAGTACCGCCTCGAGCTGCGCAAGCGCAAGGGGCTCGTGGCGGGCACCGACCCGTCCGGGAGCCTCGGCGCGCTCTTCGAGGACACCGGGACGACGACGAGCTCGCCGAAGACGGGCACCACGACGGGCACGGGCACCGGGACGGGCACGGGCTCGACCACCGGCGACTCCGACGGGTCCACCACCGGCGAGCCGGCGTACATGATCGAGCTGAGCGTGTACTTCCAGGACCGGGAGGAGCCCGAGCTGGTGCTCCGCTCCATCGTGCCGGTGACGCAGCAGGAGCTCGAGGAGCTGCAGCAGAAATGAGCGCGCGCGCCGCCCCCCGCCGCGCCGCGCGCGGCGAACGACCGGGCCTCGCGTCGCCGGGGTTCACGCTGCTCGAGATCAGCGTGACGATCGCCGTGCTCGCGCTGATGCTGTCGTTCGTCTACCAGACGCTGAACAACACGGTGCGCAACGCCGCGTTGATCGCCGAGGACCTCGAGGCGCCGAAGGTCGAGACGGCGATCCTCGACGAGATCATCCGCGACCTCCGGTTCGTCTACTTCCGCCAGGGCCAGCTGAAGGCCGACGCGGGCTTCTGGGGGCGCAGCCGCACGCCGAACGGCGTGGACGGCGACCGCATCGACTTCCTCACGTGCCGCGAGAGCCGGCGGGCCGAGCTCGAGGACACGAACCAGGCGCAGGTGAGCGCGCCGCTCGTCGAGGTCGGCTACGCGTGCCGGCCGAGCGACCAGTACGACCGCATGCTCGAGCTGTGGCGGCGCGAGGACTACTTCACCGACGACGACCCGACCGACGGCGGGAAGTACGACCTCGTGTACGACAAGATCCGGAGCTTCGACCTCACCTACTACGCCGCCGGCGAAGACCGCCAGGAGGGCGAGAAGCCGCTCGACGAGTGGGACTCGAAGATCCAGCACAAGCTGCCGGCGGCCATCGTGCTGCGGATGACGTACGACGTGAAGCCGCCCGCGAAGGGCGAACGCGGCGGTCGCGGCAACCAGGGCCCGCCGCCGAACTCCGTGCGCCGGATCATCCTGCTGAAGCCGGCGACGTCGGTCCCGATCGACGCCGCGATGGACGCCGGCATGTCGTCGATGCGCTGACGCGCGCACCCCGTTCGCCGCCGGTCGCGCCCGCCGACGGGTCCCGCGAGGCGCCGACCGGCCCCCCGGCCATTCCCGCCATCCGGTGCCGGACACCAACTGGC
>JAEUHO010000436.1 GCA_016795345.1 Planctomycetia bacterium
CACCCCTCGCTCGACGGGGCCGCCGTCACCGCCGCGTGGGGATGGCGGTTCTCGCCCGCGCGGCGCGACGGCGTCCCGGTCGCCTCCTCCATCGTGCGGCGGGTGCGGTTCGTGCTGGACGCGTCGTGACGGCGTCGCCGCCGGACGGGGCGACGCCCGCCGCACCGGCCTCCCGTGACGGGCCGTAGGCGCGCGCGGACCTCGGGGCCTATCGGCCTTCGCGGGTCGCGACCGCGATGGCCGGTCGGACGCCGCCGACGACCGGCGCCGGCGTCGAGCCGGCCCCGGGGACCGGACCGACCCGCGGGGACGCGAGGCCCGGGCGCGAGGGGGCCATCGCGACCTCGGCGGCGACGACGATGCGCGCGCACGCCTCGGCGTCGGACATGGGGTCGTGGTGGACCAGCGGGATGTCGAGGAACCGGCAGACGTCCGGCAGGCGCGTCGGGAACACGCGCCAGGCCGCGCGCGCGACCTGCACGGTGCAGCGGTACGGCAGGGTCGGCGCGGCGAGCCCGGCCGCCGCGCAGCAGGCCTCGAGGACGCGGCGGTCGAACGACGCGTTGTGGGCGGCCAGGAACTCGACGCCGTCGAGCACCGGCGCGAGCTCGGGCCACACGGTCCCGAAGGTCGGGCAGCGCTCGACGTCCTGCCAGCGGATCCCGTGGACGTGGGTGAAGTGGAACCGCGAGCGCGGGGGACGGATCAGCCGTTGCTCGCGGCGCACGACGCGGCCGTCCTCGACGCGCACGAGCGCGACGGCGCAGGCGCTGTCCGACGCGGGGTCGGCGGTCTCGAAGTCGATGGCCACGAAGTGCGACAACGGACGACGGTAGCACCCCGGTCCGACGCCCAGGAGGCGCCGATCCCCATGGAGCCCGTCGCGAGCCCGGCGAGACCGACGCGAGGCGGGCAAGCGCAGCCGGGAAGCCCCGGAGGCGGGTTCTTGACCCGTTGACGGGCTTCCCGGCGAGCAGGCCCGCCGCAGCGAGAGGATCGCCGGGCGCAGCAGGGAGGCCATGGGGAGCGGCGCCAGCATCCCGTGGTACGAGGGAGGCCCGGAGGTGCACGTGCCCGACGAACCCTTGCTCCGCGGCGGCGGGTCCCCGCGCCGGACGTGGATCGGCATCCTGTGCGTCGCGCTGGTCGGCGCCGGCGCGGCGGCCCTCGTCGCCGCCGGGAATCCCGGGAACATGGGCGTCTGCGGCGCCTGCTTCCTGCGCGACCTGGGGGGCGCCCTCGGCCTGATCACGCCCGGGCCGAAGGGTCGGCCCGCGGTCGTCCGCCCGGAGCTCGTGGGCCTCGTGCTCGGGGCGCTGGGCCTCGCGGTCGCGCGCGGACGCTTCACGGCGCGGAGCGGGAGCCACGCGGCCTCGCGGTTCGTCCTCGGGATGTGGATGGGCCTCGGGGCCCTCGTGTTCCTCGGGTGCCCGTTCCGGATGCTCCAGCGGCTCGGGGGCGGCGACCTCAACGCGCTCGTCGGCCTCGCGGGGTTCGTGCCCGGCGTGCTGCTGGGCCTCGCGTTCGAGCGGAAGGGGTACGCGATCGGGCGGACCCAGCCCGCGCCGGCGGCCGTCGGCCTCCAGGGACCGCTGCTCCTCCTGCTGCTGCTCGTCGTCGCGGAGGCGGGCTGGCTCGCCGCGGCGCCGCGCCCGACGTCGGGCGGGCCGCCGCCGCGCGCGCCGGCCGCCCTGGCGCTCGGCGTGGGCCTGCTGGCCGGGGCGCTGCTGTCCGCGTCCGGCTTCTGCGCGGTGAACGCGGCGCGGCAGGTCGTGACGCGGCCGCGCGGGATGTTGTGGGCGGCGCTCGCGCTGGTCGCGGCCTACGCCGCGGTGTCGGCCGCGACGGGGCGGTTCTCCGCCGGGTTCGCGGGGCAGCCCGTGGCGCACCAGGACGCGTTGTGGAACGCGCTGCCCATGGCGCTCGTCGGCCTCGCGGGCGCGCTCGGCGGCGGGTGCCCGGTCCGCCAGGTGGTGATGACGGGCGAGGGGAACGGCGACGCGTTCGTGGCGACGTGCGGGATCCTCGTCGGCGGCGTGGTGGCGCACGGCGTCGGGGCGGTCTCGACCGCCGACGGCTCGACCGCCCCGGGCCGCGTGCTGGTCGCGATCGGCCTCGTCTGGACGATCGGGTACGGATTCCTGGCGGCCCGGGCCGCCCGGAGGGCCGCCGCGCCGACGCCGTGACGTCGCGACCGGCGGGCGGTCCCGCCGCGGCCGGCCGCCGCGCCCGGCGTATCCTCTCCGGGGCATGCGCACGCTGCCCGCCCTCTCGCTCGCGACCGTCGCGCTCCTGGCCGGGTTCGTCGTCTGGCGAGCCCGGGGCGCCCACGACGGGTTCGCGGCGGCGCCCCCGCCGACGGAGGCGACCGGCCCGGCCGTCGAGGTCGCGGCCGACGAGCCGCTGGACCCGGACGCGTTGGCCGCGTCGCGCGCCCTGAAGGAGGCCGACGCGCCGGCGAGCCCGGCGCAGTCGCGCGCGCTCAACACCGCGATCGAGAAGCTGGACCGCCTCGTCGCGCGGGAGCCGCAGAACGCGGAGTACGTCTTCTATCGCGGGATCGCCGCCACCATGGCCCGCGACGAGCCCGGCTCGCGGGAGTTCCTGGGCCGGCTCGCGACCGTCTCGCCGCTGAAGGAGCGCGACGCGCGCTTCGTCTACCTCAAGGCGATCGGCCACCTGGCGTTCCAGGCGAGCAAGCCCGACCCGGCCGTGCGGCTGCTGCAGCTGCTGCGCGCCGAGGCGCCGACCTTCATGCCCGAGCCGGTCAACCGCGCGCTCCACCGCGCGTTGATGCAGGCCTCGGTGGTGCGCAGCGAGCCGCAGTACCGCGACGAGGCGGTCAAGCTGATGCTCGAGGCCGTCGCGCTCGTGCGGAACGACCCGCGGCTGCTCGCGCAGACGCAGCGCGTCCTCGCGCGCACCTACGTGCGGGCGCAGCGGTTCCACGAGGCCGAGGAGATCTGGCGCGCGCTCGTCGAGCAGCACGGCGACCGCGACGTGGACGCCATGTCCGGCCTCGCCAACACCATCGCGATGCAGGACCGGTTCGACGAGGCCGTCGCGGCGTTCACGAAGGTGCTGGACCTGCTCGCGCGCGGCGCGCTCCCCGGCGACGCGGGCGTCCCGGAGGCCCGGCTGCGGCGCGGCAACTGCTACCGGCTCATGGGCCGCCTCGACGAGGCGCGGGCCGACCTCGAGCGGTACGTCGCCGAGCACCCCGACGACCACCGCGGGATCCACTGGCTCGGGATGCTCTGGTTCGACGGGCACGACGACCCGGAGAAGGCCCTCCCCTACCTCGAGCGCGCGTACCGCGCCGCGCCGTGGTGCGAGGTCTACGGCCGCGTGTTGCTGCAGGTCTACGAGGTCCGGCGGCCGGACCCCGAGAAGGCCGCGTCGCTGCGCCGCGAGATGGAGGCGAACGCCGCCGCCCACCAGGCCAAGATGGCCGCGCTCGCGAAGGAGAGCCGCGACGGCGTGTCGATCTGCCGCTGACGGGATCGCGCCGCGGCCGCCGAATGCGCCCGGCGCACCGGGCTCCGGTACGATGGCGGCGCCCGGGGGCGATTAGCTCAGTTGGTCAGAGCGCCTGCCTTACACGCAGGGGGTCGAAGGTTCGAGTCCTTCATCGCCCACGCCACCGCCCCACGCCCCGCCGATCGGCCCCGCCCCATGTCGGATCCCCGCCCCCCGTCGCCCGCCCCGCGCTCGGCCCCGGGCCCCGAGGAGCGCGTCCTCCACGTCACGTACACGGCGCGGGGCCAGCGGCTCGACCGCTTCCTCGCGCAGGCGCTCCCGTCGTTCAGCCGCCGGCACCTGATGGAGGTCGTCAAGGCGGGCCACGTCCGCGTGGACGGACGCCGCGCGCGCCCCGGGACGACCCTCGCGCCGGGGCAGGTCGTCACGCTGCCCCGCCTCGACGCGCCGCGCGCGGACGGCGGCACGGCGGAGCCCGCCCGGGGACCGCGAGGCCCGGGGTCGGAGAAGCGTCCGGGCACCGCCAAGGGGACCGGCGCGACGCTCGGGCCGGCGGCGCCCTCGGGCCCGGGCCGCGCGATCGAGATCGTCCATCGCGACGACGACCTGCTGGTGGTCGTGAAGCCGCCCGGCGTGCCGTGCCACGGCGGCGCGGCGATGGCGACGCGCCGGACGCTGCTCGAGCGGCTCCGCGCCGACGTGCTCGCGGGCTTCGGGCTCGTGCACCGCATCGACCAGGACACGAGCGGCCTCGTGATCCTCGCCCGCGGCGACCTCAAGGTGGCGCTGGCCGCGGCCTTCGCGGCCGAGGGACAGGTCGAGAAGGTCTACGACGCGCTGGTCGAGGGCGTCCCCGACCCGGCCGTCGGCACCATCGACCTCCCGCTCGCCGACCCCGGCCACGGGACGCGCGCGCGCGTGGACCCCCGCCGCGGCAAGCCCGCCACGACGGAGTACAGCGTCACCGAGGTGCTCGGGCGCGCGGCGCGCGTGCGCGCGGTGCCGCGGACGGGCCGGACGCACCAGATCCGCGTCCATCTGGCCTGGATCGGCACGCCGCTGCTGGTGGACCCGCTCTACGGCCGACGGTCGGGCTGGCGCCTCGTGAACCCGAAGGGCGGGCCCGCCGGGCGGCTCGCGCGCACCCCGCTGCACGCCGCGGAGCTCTCGTTCACCGACCCGCGGACGGGGGAGCGGCTCACCTTCAAGACGCCGCTCCTCGACGACCACCGCCGCGCCCTCGAGGTGCTCCGCGTCGTGGCCGCGCGCGAGGCCGCCCGCGACCGCGAGGGGCTCGAGGCCCTCGGCCGCGCGTCGCCGGCCGCCGACGATCGCGACGACGCCGACGACCCGGCCCGCTGAACGGCGCACCCGCGGACCGGCTCGCCCGCGGTGCCGGGCGGCCGGCGTCAACGCGCCGACGGCGTGCCGAAGTTGCCGGTGAACGACGTGCCGACGCGCGCGAACGCGGCCTCCTCGAGGCGAGGATCCGTCAGGATCTTCCGGTGGCCCTTGCTGTTCATCCACCCCGCCATCACGCTCGCGGGCCCCGCGTAGCCGCGCGCGACCACCTCGGCCCACATGCTCGCCGGTCCGTAGCCGGCGATCCGCAGACGGTCGCCGAGGTCGTCGCGCGCCGGGTCCGGGCTGCCGTGCCCCATGTAGTCGAAGCGCTCCTGCTCCTCGCTGTGGGCCTTTGCCGCGGCGTAGAGCCGGTCGTTCCACCGGAAGGCGCGGAGCCCCCACTGCGCGCGGACGCGATTCGCCTCCTCGAACGTGCGGCGATCCTCGGGGGTGACCTCCATCGGCACCGACGGCGCGGGCTCGACGGGCGCGGGCCGGACGTCCGGCGCCGCGGCACGCGGCGTGGGCGACGCGGGGCGCGGGGAACTGGCGGTGCCGCCGCCCCGCGAGAGGAGCCGGCGCGGCGACGGGAGCTCGGGCGCGTCGGGGAGCGTGAGGCCCGACGCGCAGCCGCACAGCGGCAGGGCGAGGGCGGTAGCGAGCAAGCGGCGACGCACGACCCCTCGATGGGTCGGTGCCACGGCGCCCCCCCTTGAGCGACGGCCCGCGGGTGGCGGGGCGTTCGGACGGAACCTCGGGGAAACCGCGCCGAACAGGCTACGGTGCCGCGCCGAGGTCCCCGCGGACGCACGGGCCCGCGCCGGTGCGTGGCGCCGAAACGAAACCGCCCGGGCGGGCGCTCCGTCGGGAGCGCGTCGCCCGGGCGGCGAGAACGTCCGTCGAGGTCAGTTCGACGTGTTCAGGTAGATCACGACGCCCGTCGGCGAGCCGGCGCCGCGGTCGTTCGCGTTCGTCATCGAGCCGAACGGCGAGTCGACGAAGAAGGACATCGCGCCGCAGATGTCGATGCGGCCGTCGCCGTTGAAGTCGGCGTTCGCCATGCGACCCATGCGCGGGCTGCCCGTCACGGTGATCGTCTGGCGGAAGAGCAGGCCGAGCGAGCCCGTCCGGCCCTTGAAGATGTCGATCTTGTTGTCCGCGATGGAGACCGCGACGTCGCCGGGGAAGTCGAAGTCGGCGTCGAACACCGTCGCGTACCGCGGACGGCCCGAGATGCTCGACGGGACCACGCTCGAGAACGAGCCCGAGCCGCTGCCCTGGAACACCCCGAGGCCCGTGGTGCCACCGAAGCCGTTCCACGCGTCGTTGGTCGAGGCCAGGATGTCCTGGTTGCCGTCGCCGTTGACGTCGCCCGAGGCGACGCCGACGGTCGCGATCACGCCGCCGCCGCGCGACAGCGGGGTCCACGAGCCGAACACGCCGCTCGACGAGTTCGTGAGCGCCATGGCGCCGGTCTGGCCGAGGGTGCCGCCCCAGCCGTTGTAGTACATGTAGCCGCCGCCGTGGTCGCCGACGAACACGTCGGAGCGGCCGTCGTTGTCGAAGTCGGCCGACGTGACGTCGGACACCTGGTAGAAGCCGGCGATGAAGTTCACCGTCTGGATCGACGAGTTGAACGTGCCGTTGCCCGCGCCCTCCTGCGACTGCACGGCGCCGCCGCCCCACGCGGACGACGACGAGCCGGGGCCGGGGCCCGTGCCCATGGAGTAGACGACGTCCGGGACCGCGTCGGACGGCGAGACGCGCCCGAGGTCCATGCCGCTCGAGTGGCCGCCCGTGTCGAGCACGCCGAACGTGTCCGTGGACGGCGTCGCGGCGGTGTAGGCCGCCGGATACGGGTTGAGCCACGTGCGGATGCGGATCGAGCCACCGATGCGGCCGAGGGCGACGATGTCGAGGTCGCCGTCGACGTCGACGTCGACCAGCTTGACGCCCTGGAAGTCGCCACCGGTGTTGAGCTGCACCTGGTTGAAGGTGCCGTTGAACACGCCGGCGGCCGGCGTGTTGAGCATCAGGTGGACGCCGCCGGCGGTCGGCTGGGCGTTGCCCCAGAAGCCCGAGCCCTGGCTGCCGCAGTGGACGAAGTCGCCGAAGCCGTCCTTGTTGATGTCACCGGCGGCGAGCCCGGTGCTGGCAAGGGAGGACTGCGGCGACGGCAGCGTGGCCGTCGTGCTGAACGTCAGGTTCGCGGCCGGGAACGCGAACGCGTTCGGCAGGTCGGCGAAGCCGCCGTCCGGGTTGAGCACGCGCACGGTCACGAAGCCGCCGCCGCCGGCCGGCGTCGGGGGCGTCGACGTCAGCGTCAGCTGCGTCGGCGTGTTCGTGTTCGGGTTCACCTGGACCTGGTTCGGACCCGGCTTGAAGATGATCGCGGCGCCGGGCTGGAAGTTGAGGCCGGAGACGACGAACGGCGCCCCCGCGACCGCCTTGTTCGGGGTGATCGAGTTGACGACCGGGCCCGCGTTGACCTGCAGCGAGTACTGGCGGGTCTTCACCTGCGCCGCCTCGTCGGTCACGCGCACCGTGAAGAGGAACGTGCCGACGGAGGTCGGGCCCGCGTTGGGCGCCGCGTTGCGCAGGATGCCGCCCGTCGTGAGCTCCATGCCGATCGAGGCCAGGTTGGTCTCGCCCGGGCCGAGCGGAAGGGCCTGCGTCCAGGTGATCGGCGCGCCGGCGCCCGCCGAGGCGAGCTGCAGGGTGACCGAGTAGGGGAACAACGCCGCGGCCTGCGGCAGCGGCGACGTCGTGAGGATCAACAGCGGCAGCACGACCACGTCCACCGACAGCGTCTCGGTGTCCTGGATGCCGTTCGCGTCGGTCACGCGCACGTCGAAGACGTACGGCGAGCCGTCCGGCGTCTCCTGCTGCGGGAAGTTCCCGAGGAGGCCGCTGGTGGAGATCGAGAGGCCTGTCGGCAGCGTCGAAGGCGCGCTGACGAGCTGGAAGATGTACGGCGCCGTGCCGCCGGCGACGTCGATCTGGTAGCCGTACGACGCGCGGTACTGCGCGGCGGGCGGCTGCTGCGGGAGGATGTTCGGCGGGCCCAGCAGGATCTGCAGCTGGAAGTTGCCCGTGTCCTGCGCGAAGTTCGCGTCGCGGCCCGGCGGCAGGTCACCGTCCGTGCCGTCCCGCGCCGCGATCTGGAACGTGAAGACACCCGTCTGGCGCGGGTATCCCGTCAGGAGGCCCGTCTGGTTGTCGAGCACGAGGCCCGGCGGCAGCGAGCCGCCCGTGACGAGGAACCGCCCCGGCGCGTGCGGGAAGTTCGCGACGAACTGCGCCGTGTACGGCACGCCGGTGGTCCCGGTGGGGACCGAGGTCGTCAGCATCTGGACGAGCTGCGGATTGCCGGCGCCGGCATTGCCGCCGCCACCACCACATCCCGTCAGCGCGGAGACGGACGCGAGCCCGACGAGGCCCGCGAGCGCAAGGCGCATCGAACGAAGGGACATACGATCCTCCGGCGCCTCGGGAAGCCCGCCCGACGCGCAGCGTTCTGTAGTGTACGTCAGGCTGCGTACAGGCGCCACGATCCGGGGGACCGAATCCCCCGGGGACGCCGTGTCTTCCGGGCGGGGCCAGCGGTCCGCCGGGGGCCAGCGGTCCACGAGGGGCCAGCGGTCCACCAGGGGCCCGGGTCGAGCTCGGCCAGAGCGAAGGCCTGGCCCCCCCCCCCACGGCGGTCCGGAGCGGCGGCGCGGCCGGGCGCGACGCGGCGACTCGGGACCTTCGTCCCGCTAGTGCGCCCCCCCAGCGGGGCGATCGCCGCGAGGCCGCGGGGTTCCCCACGCCGGCTCGCCGGGGGTCCGGCGCCCTCATGCTCCGGCCGCCGGACACCCGCCGCTCGGGCCGACCTGGCCCGTGCGCACGCCCCTCGCGACGCACGCACTCCTACGAGGCCACCGGCCCGCGGGCGGCGACGAACCGGGCTCCAACCGATACGAGCCGGGCTGGCGCGGAGGCTCGAGGCTGGGCCCCGTGGACTGCGCGAGCGCGGGCCCCGGCCGCGGAACACCGTAGGCACGGGGAACCGGCGGCGGGGGGAACTTCGGCGCGGGCGCGTCCGCGCGGCGGACTACCGGCGCGTGCGGATCTTCTTGCCCGAGCGCGCCCGGCGGTTGCACGGACGGCGGCCGTGGTTGGCCTTCTTGAGGATGCGGTGGTTCGGCGCCATGGCGATGCTCCTTCGCTGCTCCTGGGATTCGGTGCGGCGACCGAACCTGCAACCGGGAGACGCTAGGGGACAACCGGCCGGGTGTCCACCTCTCGCCGCGGTCGCCGCGGCGCCGCGCGGACGACCGCGAGCCAGTCGGCGACCTGCACGGGGTCGGGCAGGACGTCGGCGCCGAAGCGGACGCGCTCGTGCGCGGCGGTCAACGCGAGCACGGCGCGCGCGGCCTCGGGCGCGAGGCCCGGCTGCAGGCGGGCGGCGTACGCCCGGGGGGTTTCGGCGACGTTCCGGCCCCAGCCGCGCTCGTCGAGCAACTCGAGCAGGGCGCCGTAGAACCAGACCGCGCGGGGGTCGCCCCGGGAGCCGCCGTCGGCCACCGGGCCTTGCGTCCCCGGGACCCGACGGCGGCGCAGCCAGCGCACCGCCGCGAACAACGTCACCCCCCCGAGGGCGAGCAGGACCTCGAGCGCGTGGGTCGAAACGCGCGCGAACCCCTCGAGCAATCCGCCCCGGAGCCGGCTAACGAGGGCCCGCTGGCGGTCCGCGTCGTAGCCGAGCACCTGGCGGTCCCAGGCGAAGGCGAGGGCGTCGCGGAGGCGGGCGAGGGCGCCGAGCGCGCCTTCGTACCGCTCGACGGGGCGGCCCTCGGCGGGCGTCGCGTCGAGGCGGAACCAGCCCTCGCCGGCGGCCCACGCCTCGACCCACGCGTGGGCGTCGCGGCGGCGGACGACCCAGAAGCCGCCGGTGTCGTTCCAGAGGCTCGCGTGGTACCCGCCGACGACCCGCGACGGGATGCCCGCGAGGCGCAACGAGACGGCGAGCGCGGCGGCGAAGTACTCGCAGTGCCCCGCGCGGGCCCCGAAGAGGAAGTCGCCGAGGGGGTCGTCGCGGTCGAGGCGGACGCCGAGTGCGTACCGCGCGCGGGCCGCGACCCACGCCTCGAGCGCGCCCGCGCGCGCGCGGACGCCGTCGAGGCCGGCGACGATGCGCTCGACCTCGGGGGCGAGGCGCGATGCGAGGCCGGGCGGCGGCGGCGCGAGGTGCGCCTCGCTCGGGGCACGCCGCGTGACGGCCGGCGTCGGCGTGCCGGCGACCACGTCGAGGCGCCACCGCGGGATCGGCGCGTCGCGGGTCGGCGTCAACGCGTCGCCGCCGTCGCGGTCGACGGTGGTGGGGAGCGGGTCGGCGAAGGTGAGCGTCGCGGCGCGTTCGGGGAGCGGCAGCCGGCGGCCCGCCGCGGCCTCGACGGTGAGCGACCAGCGCGCGGACGTCGTCGCGGTGGCCACCGAGGGGAGCGGCAGGAGCCCGGTCATGGGGTCGTAGGACGGGCTCGCGTGGTGGCCCGAGACGGCCGCCGTCGTCCACTCGGTGCCGTCGAACGCCTCCCACGCGACGGCGCGCAGGTACGGCTCCGCGTCGCGCGCGGCGTCGTTGCGGGGCACGAGCGTCGCGACGCGGTCGTCGCCGTCGGCGACGCGGCCGAGCGCGCCGAGACGCATGTTGGCCGGCACGCCGGGTTCGGTCGTGGACCCGGCGCTCGGGAGCGAGAGGAACGGCGCGTCGGTGCGGGGCAGCGTCGCGAAGAGCGGGATCGCGAGCACGAGGACCGCGAACGCGGCGCCGTCGGCCGCGCGCCGGAGCGCCACCGGGTCGTCCTCGCCGACGACGACGGCCCCGCGACGCCAGGCCCGTTCGTGCGCGCGGAGCCGATGCCACTGGCCGACCGCGCGATGCGCGATCACCGCGAGCGCGAACGCCACCACGGCGGCGAGCACGCTCGACGTGAGGGCGGCCGCGACGGCCGTCTCGGCGAGCAGCGCCGCGAGGAGGAAGCCGTCCTCGCCCGACGTGCGACGCCGGAGGTGCAGCGACGCGACGAACGCGGCGAGGAACCGCACGAGCACGTGCGCGCCGCCCGTCGCACCGGGCAGGAACCCGAAGCCGACGGCCGCGCCGAGGAGGCCCAGGCGACCGATCGCCCCGACGTGCCGCGCGTCCGCGCGCGCGCCGAGCCACGCGGCCGCGACCGCCGCGGCCACCTGGGGCGCCACGGCGAGCGGGCTCTCGACGGCGGCGCCGAGCGTCACGGCGACGAGCAGCGACCACGCGGCCTGCGCGGCGCGGAGCGGCGCGCGCACGGGCTCGAGGTCGGCGGGCGTGGTCGGCGTGGCGTCGGGCGGCGGCGCGACGGGTGCGATCCACGGGAACGGCGCGCGCGGGGCGTCCGTCGCGTCCGCGGCGCGGGCGCGTTCGCCGACGAGGAACGTGCGGCGCTGTGGCGGCGGGCTGGGGGCGCGCGCGGGCCCGGGCACGTGGCGTGCGAGAAGGTCGAGCGCGACGTCGAGTCCGCGCCGCGACGCGACGACAACCGACGCATCGAGCCCCGCGAGGCAGAGGTCCACCGG
>JAEUHO010000442.1 GCA_016795345.1 Planctomycetia bacterium
CCGCGTCGGCCCCCGCGCCGGTCGCCGCCGCGGCGTCCGCCACCGCGGTCGCCGAGGCGCCCGCCGCGGCGCGCCCGTCCCCCGCGCCCGCGCCCGCCCCGGCCCCCGCGCACCGGCCGACGCCGGCGCCCGCGACGGCCCCGGCGACCGCGCCGCGCTCCGTCAACGACCGCCTCGTCAAGGTCAGCGGCCTCGGCAACGGCGGCGGCGGCAGCGGCAAGCTCGGCCTGATCCTCGGCCTCACGGCCCTGATCGCGGCCGCCGCGTGGTTCGCCCTCACCCAGCTCGGCAAGTGAACGGAACGAAGGACAAGGAACGACCCATGGCCACCGACAAGTCCCTCCGCGACACCCGCCTCGTCTTCTACAAGGACGACATCGAGTCGATCAACGCGATCCTCGACGCGTTCCTCAAGCAGAGCGCCGCGAAGTGCGCCCTGCTCATCGACAAGGACGGCCACATGGTGACGAGCCGCGGCGCCACGAAGCGCATCGACCTCGACACCATCAGCGCCCTCGTCGCCGGCTCGTTCGCGGCCACGCGCGAGATGGCGCGCATCCTCGGCGAGGAGGAGTTCTCGGCGCTCTACCACCAGGGCAAGAGCGACAACATCCAGCTCTCGATCGTCGGCGACCGCGCGCTGCTCACCGCGATCTTCGACGAGAGCACGACGGTCGGCATGGTGCGGCTGTACGCGGCCGAGGCGGCCAAGCGCCTCGCGGCGATCTTCCGCAAGAAGGCGCAGGAGGCCGTCGCGGCCGGCTCGACCGCCGGCGAGGGCGACGCGACCTTCCGCACGTCGACGGGCTCGGCCCTCGACAACCTGTTCGGCAAGTAGCCGCCCCGCCGGGGCGCGTTGGCCGCCGGGCCTCGCGGTCCCGGACCCCGTCCGCGTCCTTCGTTCCCCGTCGCCCCGGGTCGGCCCGTCCGCCCCGGGGCGACGTCTTGTCCGGAGCCTGCGCCCGCGCCGGACACCGGCGGCGCGCACGTGCGGCCCCGCGGCATCCTGGAACCCCGCGGCACCCGGGCGCCGCGCGGCGTCGTCAGGCCTTGCGCCGGCCGTGCACGACCACCTGGTACTGCGTGACGTCCACGCCCGCGAGGCGGTCCACGCCCTTCACCGCGAGCCGGTCCCACGGCACGTCGTCGATGCGGCCGGTGTCCTCGTCGACGAAGTGGTGGTGCGGCTCGGTCTTCGGGTCGAAGACCACGCGGCCCGCCGAGAGGTGCAGCGCGCGGAGGAGCCCCTTCTCGACGAAGAGGTTCAGCGTGTTGTAGACGGTCGCGCGCGACACGACGGGGAGGCGCGCGCGCACGCGCTCGAGCACGTCGTCGGCGCTCGGGTGGTCGCACGCGGTGAGCACGACCCGCGCGATCTCGATGCGCTGCGCCGACGGCATCACGCCCTTGCCGCGCAACGCCGCCGCGACGTCGGGCGGCGGCGGCGGCGGGCGCGGGGTGCGGTCGATGCTGTTCACGGGAGAGAGGATAGACCGCGTCCCGGGGGAACCCGCCAACGGAGGCGCATCGCGGTCGGAACGCCGGCGCGTCACGCCGGGGGCCGGGGCGTCCGGAGGACCAGGCGCAGCGCGTCCGTCGCCAGGCGCAGCGCGTGCCGCTTCGCCCCCGGCACCCCGCCGAGCGCGGCGTCGAGGTCGGCGGCCGTCACCGCGTCGGGCCGGGCCTCGCGTCCCGGGAGGAGGGTCGCCAGCGCGCTCGCCACCGCGACCGCCCCGTGGCAGCCGGTCACGCGCTGGCCGGCCGCGACGATCGCGCCGCCCTCGACGCGGAGGGAGAGCGCGAGCCGGTCGCCGCAGACCGCGTCCTCGACCTCGGCGGCGTGGGTGGCGCCGACGACGTCCCCCACCGCGCGCGGCGCGCGGAGGTGGTCGAGGTAGGCCGGGGAGCCGCCGGAGGGTGCGTCCGCCATGCCGCCATCCTCGCCGCCCGCGGCGTCCGCCGCGAGCGCCGGCCCCGTATGCTCCCCCCATGCCGCCGGAGCGCCCGCCCGACCCCGCCGTCCCGGCCGTCCCCGGCGTGCGCCAGGCGGTCCGCGCGCTGCTCGTGACGCCCGACGACCGCGTGCTGCTCATCCGCACCGCGATCCCGCAGCGGCCCGGCGCCCACCTCCACCTGACGCCGGGCGGCGGGGTCGAGCCCGGGGAGGGCGCCGTCGAGGCCCTCCGCCGCGAGCTCCTCGAGGAGACCGGCCGCGACGGCCTCGAGGCCGGGCCGGAGGTCTGGCGGCGGACGCACACGTACCGCTGGGCGGCGAAGATCGTCACGCAGGCCGAGCGGTACTTCGTCGTGCGCACGCCCGCGTTCGCGCCGGTCCCGCAGGCCGGCGTCCCCGACTTCGACGACTTCGTCGCGTTCCGCTGGTGGTCGGCGGCCGAGGTCGCGGCGTCGGACGAGCACTTCGTCCCGTACCGGCTCGCCGCCCTGCTCCCCCCGCTCCTCGCCGCCCTCCGCGACGGCCGCCCGCTCGCGCCCGTCGACGTCGGCCCCTGACGCGCCGGTCCCCTCTCCCCACGCGGGCGTCGGGCCGGTACCCTGCCTGCCATGGCACGTCTCGTCGGTGAGTCCGGTTCCGTCGCGGGCAAGGAGTGGCCGATCGAGGTCGGCGTGACCCTGGGCCGCGAGGCCCACAACACGATCGGCATGCCCGACAACAAGAAGGCCTCGCGCGACCACGCGAAGGTCTGGAAGGAAGGCCCGGGCAAGTACTCGGTGGCCGACCTCGGCTCGACGAACGGCACGCTCGTCAACGACGACCGCGTCACGCGCCAGGCCCTCGTGGACGGCGACGAGCTGCGCGTCGGCGAGTTCACCTTCCGCTTCCTCCTCGACGACGACGAGAAGCCGAAGAAGAAGGAAGGCCCCGCCCGACTCGGCGAGGTCCTCGGCGGCAGACCCGCCGGCGACCCGTTCGCCGCGGCGGGCGCGGGCTCGCCCGTGAAGGGCGCGCCGGGGTCGCAGGGCGGCGCGGGCGGCCCGACGATCGAGGTGAAGCAGCGCCTGCTGCAGTACTCGAAGAAGCAGGCGGGCGGCAGCGTCGCGGGGTGGGACCTCTCGCAGGCCTCCACCGGCACGCGCTGGATGTTCTACGGCGTCGCGCTCGCGATCGCCGCGGGGCTGTACTTCCTCGTCACGATGTTGATCACGCGCTGACCGCCGGCGCGACGGAGCCGATCCCCCGTCCCGCGACCGCGAGGCCCGGCGGCCGGCGCGGCCCGGAGGGGCTCACCCCCCCGGGAGCCCCGCGGCTTGCGAAGATCGGCGCCCCGCCCACCGCGGCCCCCACCCACGCTCGGCCTCCCTGGCCTCCCCACCGGATCCCTCCATGCGCCCGATCGCCCGATCGCCGCTCGTCGCCCTCCTGCTGCTCGCCGCGCTCGCGCCCGTCGCGTCGGCCGCCGACCGCCCGGCCCTCGACGCGCTCGAGGCCGCGATCCGCCGCGTGGCGGCCGACGCCACCCCGAAGACGGTCTGCGTGCGCATCCGCCTCGCGGACGGCCGCGAGGGGTTCGGCTCCGGCGCGGTCGTCTCCGGCGACGGGCTCGTGCTCACCTGCGCGCACGTGACCGAGCCCGCGAAGGACGGCGCGTTGACCGCCGTGTTCCCCGACGGCAGCGAGGCGACGCTCACCGTCGTCGCGAGCAACGCGAAGAACGACTACGCGCTCTGCCGGCTCACGACGGGCCGCAAGGACCTGCCGCACTTCACGTTCGCGCCCGAGGAGCCGCGGCTCGGCGACTGGGTCGTCGGCCTCGGTCACCCCGGCGGCCCGTACGCCGACCACCGCCCGACGGTCGCGGCGGGCAAGGTCACCGCGCTCGACCGCCGGCTCCCGATCGTCACGGAGGGGAAGGCGTACGTCGGCGCCATCCAGACCGACGCGCCGCTGTTCGGCGGCAACTCCGGCGGGCCGCTCGTCGACCTCGAGGGCCGCCTCGTCGGCATCAACGGCGCCATCCTCATGGTGGGCGACGGCTCGTTCGCGTCGTCCGGGGTGCGGATCGCGAAGGACCTCCCGACGCTGGCCGCCGGCCGCGACGTCGAGGGCGCCGAGATCGAG
>JAEUHO010000466.1 GCA_016795345.1 Planctomycetia bacterium
CGGGCGGGGGGGGGACCTCGGTGTAGCGCGCGGGGGTGGCGGGGGCCACGTCGCCGGCGCCGCCGCCGAACCCGCGCCCGGCCGCGCGCGACCAGAGGTCGAGCCAGCGGACGCCGGCGCGGGCGTCGCGGATCTCGACGATCGCGCCGGCCACGGGCGCGCGTTTCGGGTCCTCGACGCGGATCCGCAGGCGGGTGCCCGGCACCAGCGTGACGGCGACCCGCCCGACGCCCTCGGCGTCCGGGATCACGCGGCGGACCGCCGGCGCGAACCCGGGCGCGAACACCGCGAGGCCCACGGGCCGCGCGGGGTCGAGGCCCTCGAGCACGAACTCGCGGCCCGCCGCCGCGCGCAGCGCGTCCTCGCGCGCGCGCGCGACCTGGCGGCCCGCCGACTCGGCGCGCCCGTCGTCGAGCAGCGCGACGACCGCGTCGACGCCCGCGCCCGCGGCGTTGCGCACGGTCCCCTCGACGCGGACGCCGCGGACGAGGCCCACCTCGCCGGCGTCCCCGGTCTCGCCCGCGCGCAGCGCCAGGGGCCCCTCGCGGCGCAGGCCCGGCGCGAACAGCGACAACGTGCCCGGCGTGCCGGGCACGAGGCCCTCGAGGCGGCCCTCGCCCGCGGCCAGGGGCACGATCCCGTCGAAGCGGAGGTCGCCGGCCCCGTCGAGCACGACGGCGCGCACCCACGCGAGCGGGACGCCGTCGATGCCGCGGACCGCGCGGAACCGGACGCCCGCCGCGCGGGGCAGGACGACGGTGACGGCGTCGCCGCCGACGCGCCCGGCCGCCGACGACCACGGCGCGAACGGCCGCGGGTCGGTGGTCCCGGGCGTCGCGCCGTCGACCCAGCCCGCGACCACCTCGACGCGTTCGCCCGCGGGCAGCCCGGCGAGGGTGAACCGGCCGTCGGCGGCGGTCACGGCGCGCACGCCGCCCGCGGCGACGGTCACGGCGGGCAGCGCCGCGCCGGCGGCGTCCACGACGCGCCCGACCAGCGCGCCCAGCTTCGGCGCGGCGGCCGCCGAGGCGCCCGTCGTCGGCGCGGGGCCCGCGGCCGGCGGCGGCGGAGCGGGCCTCGCGTCACCCGCGGCGGGCCGCAACGTCACCCGCAGGTCCTCGCGGCGGCCGCCGGCCGGCGGCAGCAGGTGGTCCTCGGGCACCACCTCGCCCGCGAACGAGACGCGCGCGGGCCCCATCAGGTCGGCCCGCGACACCCCGAGCAGCGCGCCGTCCGCCGGCCCCGTGAACGGCGCGACGCCCACCTCGAACGGCGAGAAGGCCTCGCGCGCGAGCGCGAGCGCCGCGGGCTCGACGGTGACGGTCGCGACGGCGTCGGCGGGGAGGTCGCGGCGGTCCACGAACACGGCGACGGCGGGCGCGATCACGGGGAACGCGATCCGGACCTCGCGCCGCAGCGGCCCCTCGGGCGGCGGCACCGGCACGCGCACCGCGGCCTCGCGCGGGCCGCTCGACGCGACGAGCGCGAGGTGGTCGGTGAGCCGGCCCACCCAGCGGAACCGCCCCTCGGCGTCGGTCACGACGGGCCGCCCGCCGACGCCCGCCTCGGTCCGCGAGGTCACGGTCGCGCCCGCCACGCCGAACCCCTCGGGATCGACCACGCGGCCCTCGACGACGAACGGCGGCTCGAGGCGCGCGGTCGCCGCGCGGTCCTCGCCGACCACGAGGCGCAGCGTCGGGCCCCCGCGCTCCGAGCCCCCCACGGACACCACGACGAACCCCGCGGGCTGGTCGTCCACGACGACGTGCCCCGCGGCGTCGGTGCGCCGCGCGGCCGGCCGACCGTCCGGGCCCGGCCACCGGACCGGCACGTCGGGCGCCGGCGTGCCGTCGGCCTCGACCACCGTCACGACGATCGCCGGCCCGGCGGCCTCGAGCCGCACGCGCGCCGCCGCCGCGCGCTCGGCGCCCGCGCCGCCCTCGCGTCCCTCGCGGACCGCCGCCCGCACCACGTCGGTCGCGCGCGCGAACCGGTGGCCCGGCGCACCGACCCACACCTCCGCCGCCGTGCGCGCGATCGCCATCGAGCCGTCGGCGCGGCGCGCGAGCCGGCCGCCCTCGACGCGCAGCAGCGTGGCGTCCACGACGGAGCGGCCGTCCGGCGCCTCGACGACGAGCGGCACCTCGGGCGGCGCGACGGGGAACCCCGGCGCCCCGGGCGCGGTCGCGCTCGAGGGGACGCGAGGCCCGGTGCCCTCCGAGGGGCGCGGGGCCCGCGGGTCGCCCGCGGCGCGCGGCGGCAACGGCCGCTCGACGGGCGGCGCCTGCGGGGGCAGGGCGGGCCGCGTGAGCTCCGGCAACAGGACGGCCGCGAACCCGCCGGTCAGCGCGAGGAAGACGACGAGGACGATCCATTGCCCACGGGACATCACGCCATCGTACGGACGACGGCGGCCCGTGCCGACGTCCCGTTCGGGTTCTGCAGGCGGCACGACCGTCGCGCCGACGGCCGGCGGCGGGGCGCGCGGCCTCGGGCCCGACGGACCCGTGGTCCGGGCCTGCGCCGGGACAACGGGCGCGCCTCGGTCGGCGGCGGGAGGCGCCTCGCGGCGTCCCCGTCGGTCGCGGGTCGAGCACCCGCCATCGACCCCGTTCCTCGCGATGCGCCGCCCGGGCGCTCGCGCGAAGCGGGGCCTGCGTTCCGTCGCAGCGCCTTACTTCGCGGCCTTCCGGAACGGCACGACCACGCGGTCGATCTGCCGGATGGCCTCCATCCCCGGATCGTCGAGCCGCAGGCCCCGGGCGATGCGGTCGAGCAGGGTCAGCTGACGCTGCGCCGCCTCGACGACCGTCGTGAGCGGCACCATCCCGACGGACGCGAGGGCGTCCCACGGCTGCTCGAGCACGCTCGGCGGCAGCTCGGAGACCCACGGGTCGACGATCTCGCGCACGGGCGCCCGCTTGTCCTCGCCCCAGCCCATGAGGTCGGTGACGGACGCGGTCACCACCGTCACGAGGTGCTCGCGGTCGTTGACGGGGACGGCCTGCGCGTGCACGGCCCACAGGAGGCCGGAGGAGAAGAGGTCGGCCTGCAGCCGCCCCTTCGCCACGGGCGGCGTGAGGAGGTCGCGCTGCTCGGCCGTCAGCACCGCGAACGCCGCCTCGAAGAAGCGCTCCTTCGTGGCGGTCTCGTCGAGCAGCTTCTGGAGGGCCCACGTCTCGGGCCCGTACCCGCTCTCGCGGGCGAGCAGCGCGTTGGTCGCCTCGACGGCCAGCGCTCGCACGGCCTCGGCCTGCGCGGCGGTCATGGGCTTGCCGGCGGCCTCGAGCGTCGCGGCCATCGCGTTCACCATCATGGACGGGTGCGTGTAGGCGCGGTTGGCCGCCATCATGGGGAGCTTCATCTTCTGCGCGGCCGCGATCGCCGCGGTCACGAGGTCCGCGTTGAGGCGGTTCACCTTCGCGGCGCTCGTCGTCGGGGGCTTGCCGGTCTTCGCCCACTCGTCGAAGAAGACGGGGAGCAGCGGCGCCATCTCGAGGGTGGCCTTGCCGACGAGGGTCCAGTCCACCTCGGCGATCAGCTCCTCGTGCCCGGGCACGACGATCCGGCCGTTCGGCGCGGGCGCGGGGCGGGCGTCCATCGCGGGCGTCGCCTCGGGCGGCGGCGTCGAGGCGCCGGCCCCGTCGCCGCGCGCGGCCGCGCGGTCGCGGGCGCCGGCGGCGAGCGTCGTCGCCTTGGCGGCCGCCAGCTGCTCCTTCAGGGCCTCGCGCTCCGCGAGGAGCGTCGTCGCGCGGTCCTCGAGCTCGCGGGTCCGCGCCTCGAGCCGCTCGACGCGCTCGTCCACCGGCACCGGCTTCGGCGCGAGGAGCGAGCGACCGGCGAAGACGCCGACGGCGAGGGCGACGGCGGCGGCGAGGGCGGCGGCGGGGACGTTCATGGCACCTCCGAAGGCGACGAGCGAGAGCGCGGACGCGTCGCGGACCCGGTCCGCGACGACGAGCGGGACGGCGACGAGCCACGCGGCGGCGCGCGGCACGACGCGGGC
>JAEUHO010000475.1 GCA_016795345.1 Planctomycetia bacterium
CGCCGACGCCGAGGCTCGCGGCGGAGCGGGCCTCGCGTCCCCCGAGCGGGACGGCGCCCGGGGCCCGCGGCCCGCGGCGGCGCGCGGGGGGAGCGACCTCGCGCCGTCGCCGGCCGCCGCGCCGACGGCGGCGGAACGGCAGCAGCCGCGCGGCGCGGCCCGCGTCGAGGGGCGCGTGACGGACGCGAACGACCGGCCGGTGGCGGGCGCGACCGTCGAGGCGCGCGCGTTGCCGCCGCCGACGGACGCGATCGTGCCGCCGCTGACAACGACGACCGACGCGGACGGGCGGTTCGCGTTCGGCGGGCTCGCGGAGGGGTCGTGGGCCGTGCTCGCGCGGCACCCGGGCTTCGCGGGCGCGGTGCCGGTCACCGTGACGACGGGGACGACGGACGCGCGGCTCGCGCTCGGGACGCTCGGCTGGATCGAGGGGACGGTGCGACGGGCGGACGGCGAGCCCCTCACGGGCGCGTGGGAGGTGGTCGTCGCGGCGGCGGGCGGCGAGGCACCGGGCCTCGCGTTGGCGGTGCGCGACGGCCGCTTCGAGTCGCCGCGGCTGGTCGCGACGACGTTCCGCGTGACGTTGCGGCCCGCGGGCGCGACGGCGGGCGCGGCGCCGGCCGCGGACGCGCTCGTGACGACAGCGCCGCAGTCGGTCGCGGTCGCGGACGGGCAGGGGACGCGCGTGGACCTCGTGCTCCAGCGCGGGGCGGTGCTGCGCGGGCGCGTCGAGGAGGCCGGGACGGGCGCGGCGGTCGAGGGGGCGGAACTGCACGCGCGGCTCGACGGCGCGCCGTCGACCGGCGGGCGGACGGAGGCGAAGACGAAGAGCGCCGCGGACGGGACCTACGAGCTCGCGGGCCTCGCGTCCGGGCATTGGGTCGTCGTCGTGACGACGGAGGGCTTCGCGACGCGGCGCGAGCGGGCGACGCTCGGGCCGGAGGCGACGGAGGCGCGGACGGTCGCGGTCGCGCGGTGGGCGGCGGTCACGGTGAACGTGGTGGACGAGGCGGGGAAGCCGGTGTCGGGGGCGATCGTGCGCGCGACGTCGGAGGACGACGCCGTCGGCGCGGAGGCGGTGACGGAGGGAGCGGGCGGGGCGGGGGTCCATGCGTACGCGCCGTTCCGAGGCGATCGGCAGGTGCTCCGCGTCGGACCGGGGACGTGGAACGTGGGTGCGCGGACCGACGACCCGCCGAGGATCGGGGCGCCGGAGCGCGTGACGGTGGAGGCGGGCGGGTCCGCCGAGGTGACGGTGACGGTGCGGCCGCGACGAGCGCCCCCCCCTCGCGACCGGTAAGGGTGCCGGGCGGGCGGCGGGTAGGCTCTGCGCGGGCCCGGACGTCCGCCGGGCCCCGTCCCACGGGCCCGCCTCGCCATGGAGCTCCACCTCCTCCGCACGTTCCGCGAAGTGGTGCGGGCGCGGTCGTTCACGGCGGCGGCGAAGCGGCTCTACCTGACGCAGCCGGCGGTGAGCCAGCAGATCAAGGCGCTCGAGACGGAGATCGGCGAGCGGCTGCTCGAGCGGACCGGGCGCGACGTGCGGACGACGCCGGCGGGCGACGTGCTGCTCGAGGCGGCGGACCGGGCGCTGTCGATCCTCGACGACGCGGCGAAGGCGATCCGCGAGAAGCGGGACGCGGGCGAGGGCACGGTGACGGTGGCGTGCGGCGACACGGTGGCGCTGTACCTGCTGCCGCCGGTGCTGGCGGAGTTCCGGGCGAAGTACCCGAAGGCCGACGTGTCGGTGCGCAACCACGGGTCGCGCGAGATCGTGGCGATGGTGCTCGCGGGCGACGCCGACCTCGGCGTCGCGACGGCGCCGGAGGCGCTCGACGAGGCGCTCGAGAGCGCGCCGCTGCTCGAGGAGCCGCTGCTGCTCGCGGTGCCGCAGGGTCACCGGCTGGCGGCGAGCGGCGCGGCCACGCTCGCGGACCTCGACGGCGAGGCGGCGGTGCTGCTCGCGCGTTCGACGGTGACGCGGCAGGGCATCGAGGCGGGGCTCGCGACGGCCGGGGTGAGGCTCGCGACGGCGATGGAGTCGGGCAACCTCGAGGTCGTGAAGGCCTATGTCGCGCGGGGGTTCGGCCTCTCGGTGCTGCCGGCGCTCGGCGTGACCGACGACGACCGCAAGCGGATGGCGATCCACCCGATGCCGGGGACCTTCCCCCGCCGCCGGCTCGTCGTCCTCCGCCGCCGCGACCGGTATCGCTCCTCCCTCGCGCGGGCGCTGACCGCCCTGCTCGCGGCCCACACGAAGTCCCTGCGGCGCAAGCCGTGACCCGGAAGCACGGGGCCGTCGCCCTTTGCTCCACCGACGGGTGGGCGACACCGAGACAACGGGGTCGTAGCCCTTCGTCTCGCTGTCGACAGCGAGACAACGGGGTCGTAGCCCTTCGTTTCGGTGTCGACCCGACACCGGGGGGAAGGTGGAACGACGGGGTCGTAGCCCTTTGTGCCGAGATGGTCGCGTGAGGCGGCACCTCGCGAAGCTGACGGGGCTGCGCGCGATGGTGGCGTCGGCGTTCCTGTTCGCCGTCATGGCCGCCCTCATCAAGGCCGCCGCCCGCACGATCCCGTCCGTCGAGGTCGTCGTCATCCGCAACCTCGTCCACGCCGCGATCTTCGTCCCGCTCTGGTGGGCCACCACCGACCGCACGCTCGGCAACCGGAAGCTGCTCGTCGCCCGCGGCGTGCTCGGGCTGTGCGCGCTCGAGGCCTACGCCTGGACCCTCGGCGCGATGCCGCTGGCCGACGCCTGGATCCTCCAGGCGATGAACCCCGTCTTCGTCGCCCTGCTGGCCCCCCTGATCCTGAAGGAGCGCTCCGCGGGCCACATCTGGCTCGCGCTCGTCCTCGGCCTCGGCGGCGCGGCCCTCATCGTCCGGCCCGGGTTCCACGTCGCGTGGTGGCCCGGCCTCGTCGGCGTCGCGGGCGGCCTCGCGTCGGGCCTCGCGTACATGACCGTCCGGATGCTCGGCCGCAGCGAGCACCCGCTCACCGTCGTCATGGCGTTCCCCGTCGTCGCGGGCCCCCTCGCCCTCCCGTTCGCGATCCCCGTCTGGGTGTGGCCGGACCTCGTCGAGACCGCAGCCATGGTCGGCGCCGCCGTCGCCGCCGCCGGCGGCCAGTACCTCCTGACCGTCGGCCTCAAGAGCGCCCACGCCGCGCCGGCCACCACCTCCACCTACGTCGGCTTCGTCTTCGCGACGGTGCTCGGCCTCGTGTTCTTCGACGAACCCCTCGTCTGGACCACCGTCGTCGGCAGCGTCTCCATCTTCGCCGGCGTCGCCCTCCTCGGGCGCCGCGCCGTCACGGTGCGGCCGACCGCAGCTCGAGGCGTCGCACCCACCGTGACAACGGAAACGTGATCGCCAGGTAGAGCGCCGCCAGCGGCAGGTACACCTCGTACGTCCGGTACGTGTCGGCCTGCGCCTCCATCGCGCGCTTCGACAGCTCGAGCACGCCGATCGCCGACAGCAGCGACGAGTCCTTCACGAGGCTCACGAACTCGCCCGCCAGCGGCGGCAGCATCCGCCGCAGCGCCTGCGGCAGCACCACGTGCCGCATCGTCTGCCGCCGCGTCATCCCCTGCGACAGCGCCGCCTCCGTCTGCGCCGCGTCCACCGACTGCACGGCCGCGCGCACCACCTCCGTCACGTACGCCCCCGCGAACACCCCGAGCGTCACCGTCCCCACCAGCAGCCGGTCGTCGACCCCCATCGAGTACCCGACGCAGTACATCGCCACGAACAGCTGCACCAGCAGCGGCGTCCCGCGCACCAGCTCGACGTACACCGTCGCGAGCTGCGACAACCACGCCCGCGGCGACAGCCGCGCCATCCCCGCCGCGAACCCCACCACCACCGCCACCACCAGCGCGCCCGCGCTCGCGCGCAGCGTCACCCACAGCCCCGCGAGGAACGCGTCGCGCCACCCGACGCGGTCGCCGTCGCCCCACACGCGGCGCCAGCGCCACCCGTCCGTCGGGCCGGTCGCGAGCAGGAACGCCGCGACCGCCCCGAGGACCCCGAGCGTGACCGCCCACCGGACGACGCGGTCCCGGGACGGAGGAGCGACGACGGGTACGGCCATGGATCCTCCGGGTACGCGAGGCCCGGCCGTCAACGCGGCGGGGCCAGCTCCGCCGGGACGGCGATCCCGGGCAGGTGCTTCTCGAACAACGCGGCCAGGCGGCCGTCGAGCCGCATGGTCCGCAGCGCGAGGTCGAGCCACGCCGCGGTCTCGGGGTCGCCGCGGCGGAACTCGATGCCGTACGGCTCGACGCTCAACGTCTCCTCGAGCACCCGCGTGCGGCCCGGGTTGAGCCGCGCGTGCTCGCGGATCTGCCACTCGTCGTACACGAACGCGTCGGCGCGCCCCTGCACGACCTCGAGCACGCACGCGGCCTCGGTCGGGAACGTGAGCAGCTTCGCCTTCGGCAGGTGCTTGCGCGCGGCCACCTCGCCCGTGCTCTGGCCCTGCGCCACGACCGTCCGGCCCGGCGCGTCGAGCTGCCGCACCGACGTGATCCCGTCGGCCGACGGCACGCCCACGAGCGCGATCGTGCGCGTGAGGAAGTACGGCGCGCTGAACGCGGCCGTCAGCGCGCGCTTCGGCGTCGCGGTGATCCCCGAGATCACGAGGTCGCCCTTGCCCTGGAGGAGCTCGGTCGCGAGCATCCCCCACTCGCGCTCCTCGAACCGCACCTTCACGCCCAGCTCGTCGGCGAGCGCGCGCGCGAGGTCGACGTCGAAGCCCTTCAGCACGCCGTCCTCCTTGTAGGTGAACGGCTTGAACTGGGCCTCCATCAGCACGACGAGCTCGCCCCGCTCGACGACCTGCTGCACCGTGCTGCGCGCGACGAGGTCGCCGCCGCCCGACGGCGGGGCCCCGCGACCGCACGCGACGAGGGCCGACGCGAGCACGAGGGCGAGCAGGCCGGCGACGAGCGGACGGGCGGGGCTGCGCATGGCGAGAGCATCGCCGCCGACGGCGGTCGCGGCAAGGGGGACGGCCGCGGCGCGCGGGCCTCGTGGTCCCCCACAGGTGCAGGCGACCGGGCCCCGCGGTCCGCTGCCGGCGACCGGGCCTCGCGGTCCCGCGCGGACGAACGCGGGTCCCTTCGGCCCGGAGGCGGGCGCGGCCCGGGAACGGCGCGCGCCCCGGAGCGGACCTCGCCCCGGGGCGCGCGCGGACGCCGTCAGACGGCGGTGCCGACCAGGGCCTCGATCTCGTGGGGCTCCTTCGGCGCGCCCTTGCTGAGCACGTCGTGGCCCGTCGCCGTCACGAGGATGTCGTCCTCGATGCGGATGCCGATGCCCTTGTAGCGCTCGGGGACACCGGGCGCGTCCGGCGCGAAGTAGAGGCCCGGCTCGACCGTGAACACCATCCCGGGCTGGAGCGTGCGGGCCTCCTCGGGGGCGTCGTAGTACGAGCCGACGTCGTGGACGTCGATGCCGAGCCAGTGGCCGGTGCTGTGCATGTACCAGGCGCGGAAGGTCTTCTCCTCGATCGCCTTCGGGACGGGGCCCGCGAGGATGCCGCGGTCCACCATGCCCTGGGTGAGCACCTCCACGGCCTTCTCGTGGAGCGCGGTCCACGGGACGCCGGGCTTGCTCATGGCGATGACCTCCTGCTGCGAGCGCAGCACGAGGTCGTAGATCTCCCGCTGCGGGCCCGTGAACGTGCCCGAGACGGGCCACGTGCGCGTGATGTCGCCGGTGTAGTAGCCGACCTCGGCGCCCGCGTCGACGAGGACGAGCTCGCCCGCCTCCATCTGCCGCGAGTTCTGCACGTAGTGGAGGATGCACGCGTTGGCGCCCGAGCCGACGATCGTCGTGTAGCCCGGCGCCTTGGCGCCGCCGCGCTTGAACACGTACTCGACCTCGGCCTGCAGCTCCCACTCGCCGCGGCCGGGCCGCGTGGTCTGCATCGCGCGGACGTGGCCGTCCGCCGACACCTCGACCGCGCGCCGCAGCGTGTCGACCTCGGCGGGCGTCTTGAACAGGCGCATCTCGTGGAGGACGTACGACGGGTCCACGATCTCGCGCGGGGCGCGCTTGCCGCGGCGCGCGGAGGCGCGCACGCGGGTGAGCGCGTGGATCACGCGACGGTCGCGGTCGGCGTAGAGGCCGAGGCCGTAGAAGAGGCGGTCGCGGCCCTCGAGCAGCTCGGGCAGCTTCGCGTCGAGCTCCTCGACGAGGAACGCCTCGTTCGCGCCGTACCGCTCCTTCGCGCCCTCGACGCCGGCCCGCGGGCCGTCCCACACCTCGCGGTCCTTGTCGCGCTTGCGCACGAACATGACCACGGGGTGCTTGTCGTGCCCCGGGATGAGCACGAGGACGGTGTCGGGCTCCTCGAAGCCCGTCAGGTACCAGAGGTCGGAGTTCTGGCGGAAGTCGAAGTGCGAGTCGTTGCTCCGCACCACCTCGGGCGCGGAGCAGAACACGGCCACCGACCGGTCGCCCATCCGCTCCATGAAGCGGCGGCGGCGGTCGGCGAAGACGTCCTTGGCGGGCTCGAGCATCGGAGGGCTTCCTTGTGCCGCGGGGCCGCGGGGCCTAGAGGTTCGAGAGCTCGGCGAGGAGCTCGGGCTCGAGGCTCGCCGGCCCCGCGTAGGGCAGCTCGCGGACCGGCACCGAGAGGTCGGCGGCCAGGCGCTTCACCTGGTCGCGCAGCTCGGGGGTCGTGGAGTGCAGCAGCACGATCGCGGCCGCGCCGCGCGCGAGCGCCTCGACGTCGGCCAGCGTCTTGGCCGCGGGCTTGGCGCCGCCGAGCACGAGGGAGCCCTCGAAGCCCGCGCGGCGACCCAGGTCCTCGACGCGAGGCCCGTGCGCCCGTGACGCGTCGTCGCCGCCGACGACCACGACCTTGGCGCCGCCGCGCTGCTCGAAGCGGGCGCGGACGTCCTCGAGGGACGGCCCGTCCACCTCGACGCCCGCGGCGCGGGCCCGCATGGCGACGTCGGTCCACATGCCGCGGGCCTCCTCGCCGCCGAGCGCGACGGCCTCGCGCAGCAGCGAGATCGCCGTGCGCAGGCTCGCGGGCGTGCCGAGGTCGGCGTGGTGCGAGGCGAGCGCCGTCGCCGCCTCGACGAACGGGCGCTCGCGCCCGGCCATCGCGCCGTACAGGTCCACGAGCTCGGCCTTCATGGCCGCGTCGTCGAGCACCTCGGCCATGGGGCTCGAGGGGTCCACGAGCAGCTCCTCGAGCCGCTCGGGGTGGTTGCGCTCGTGGATCTTCGCGCGGAAGCGCTCGAAGGTGCGCATGGCCTCGCCGCGCTCGCCGAGGCGGATGAGCGCCTCGAGGCGGATGCGGTAGGCCGTCGCCCACTCCTCGAACGTCGGCCGGCTGCGGAACGTGTCGTCCACGGCCTTCAGCGCGCCGTGCGGGTCGGCGTCGAGCACGCGACGCGCGGTCGCGAGGAACCCGCCCGCGAGCGACGCGGGCGCCGCGCCGGCCACCGGCACCGGCGCCGGGTGCACCTCGCGCGAGCCGTCGTGGCGCGGGCCGCGGCCGCGGCGGTCGCCGCGATCCCCCCGCCCGCCCCCGCGCTCGCCGCGCTCGCCCCCACCACGCTCCGCACCGCCGCGCTCGCCGCCCCCGGACGCGCGGTCGCCGCGAGCCTCGGGCGCGCGATCGCCGCGGCCCGCGCCGCGACCCGACGCGTACCGGTCGAGCCGCTCGGCGGCCTCGGGACGCCCGTCGCCCGCCGGGCGCCCGTCGCCGCCCTCGCCGGCCGCCGCGACCGGCGCGTCGCCCGCGCCCTCGCGGGGCTCGCGCTCGCCACGGTCGCCACGGTCGCCGCGCTCCCCGCGGTCACGGCCGCGACGGCCGCGCTCGCGTCGGCCGCCCTCGCGGCCCTCGCCCTCGGCCCGGGGCCCGCCCCGGCCGGGGATCCGCGCCGTCGGCAGCGCCGCGGCGAGCAGGTCGAACACCGGCTCCTTCACCGACGCCTCGAGCGCCGCGGCGCTCGCGTCCTTCGTGATGCACTGCTCGGCCTCGCGCAGGGCCTCGTCGGCCGCGCCCAGCTTGAGCAGGCAGGCGCCGAGGAAGAACCGGGCGCGCGCGTGCACGATGCGCGCCTTGGCGCGCGTCTCGCGCATCAGGCGATCGGCCTCGCGGAAGCGCTCCGCCGCGCGGGAGAAGTCGCCGCGCTCGTAGGCGAGCACGCCGAGGGTGTAGATCGCGTTGTACGACTCGCCCTCGCCGCCGCCCTCGGCCTGCGCGAGCAGCGCCTCGGCCTCCTCGACGTTGCCGCGGCCCTCCTTCGGGAGGAGGTCCAGCGTCCCGCGCACCTCGAGCGCCGCCAGCGCGAGGTCGCCCTGGAGCACCGAGCGGTACCGGTCGTCGGCCGAGAGGCGCGTCAGCGCGTCCTGATAGGCCTGCTTCGCCTCGGCCCAACGGCCGGCGAGCTGATGGGACCGGCCCACCTTCCGCTGCACCTTCGCCGCGGCGCGGCCCTCGAGGCCCGCGTCCACCGCGAACTTGAGCGCGCGCGCGAGCGCGGCGCCCGCGCCCGCCTCGTCGCCGTCGCGCGCGAGGTCGTCGGCGTGCCGCGCGGCGTCGCCGACGAGCCCGTCCGCGTCGCGGCGGCTCCCCTCGTCGCCCGTGGCCTGCAGGTGCCGGAGCACGAGGTCGTACACGCGCGCGTCCTCGCCGCCGAACAGCAGCGCGCGGGACACGGCCCGCAGGGCCATCCGCGCCTCGGCGCCGCGCGCGAGCGCGAGGTCCATCGCGGCGTCGCCGGCCAGCTCGCGCACGCGCGCGCGCGGCCCGCCGCGCGACGCGGCGTCGAGGCGACCGAGGTAGCGCCAGAGCGCGCACGGGCCGTCGGGCGACGTCGCGAGGGTCTGCGGCGCCGCGGCCGGCGCGCCCTCGTCGGTGTCCGTGCCCGTCTCGCGCTCGTCCACCCCGCCGCCGTCGCGACCGCCGTCGTTCCCGTTCGACGCCGGCTCCGTCGTCGCCGCGGCGACGGCGGCGACCGCGTCGGCGCCGTCCGTCGGCGCGGGCGCGCCCTCCTGCTGGGGCTCCTCGGGCCGCTCGCCGTCGCGGCGCCGCGCGCGACCGCCCGCGTCGCGGGCCAGGGTGCGCAGGTGGGTCAGTTCCTCCACCAGGCCGAGCGCGAAGTGGCTCTGCTCGCGGGCCGGGGCCAGCGCCACGAAGTCGTTCGCGAGCGCGATCGCGCGGCTGCCGTCGCTGCGCCGGTCGTCGAACGCGCGCCGCAGCGCCTCGTGCACCGTCCGGTCGATCTCGGTCTTCCAGGTCATCGTCGAGGTCCTCGTCCGCGGGGTCCGGTGGGTCCCAGGCGCGACGCGCCCGGGATGAGGCGTCCAGGCCCCCCACGGCAGGCCCGGAAAGGGGCGAAGTGTACCGGGCCCGGACGGATCCGCGGCCCGTGCCGGGACCGTTGGGCCCGCGCGCCGGCGGTCGCGGCCGCGGGCGCCCGGGCCGCGGCGCGAGGAGCAGGTAACCGAACAAATACCTAGCAATTGGCTTACGTCGGCACCTAACAATTCGTTAGGTGTCCCCGGTCCGGGGGGCGGCACGGCCGCGAGCGGGCCTCGCGGTCCCCCGCGGGGGTCAGTCCTCGAGGTCCATGCGGCGGTCGAGCTCCGCCCGGCCCATCGCGATGCCGACGCTCCCGCAGAGCATCGCGACCATCAGCAGCGTGATCGGGTGGGCCCGCGAGGCGATCGCCGTCGCGGCGACGCCGCAGAGCGCGTACACGAGCCCGGAGAGGTAGTCGGTCGGGCGGAGGAAGAACGTCAGCCCGCCCAGGGGGAACCCGACGCCGAAGAAGACGGCGGCCGTGCGGAGGTTCCCGCCCACGAAGCACCAGCCGAGCACCATGAAGCCGATCGGCGTGAGGACGAAGCAGCGGAGCGCGCGCTTCTTCGTGCGGGGCCCGCGCCACGAGAACCGGACGGCCTCGTCCTGCCGCTGGGCGTGGAGGCGCGCGGCCTCCTCCTCGCCCATCACCTCCCACCGCCGCTCGAGGGGCGCCTCGAGCGAGACGGCGGGAATCTTGCGGGGCTTGAAGGTCATCGGACGACCCGACGGCCGGTCTCGGCGCCCCCGCACGCACGGACGACGGCGGAGGAGGCCGCCGCGAGGAAGCGGTCGACGTGGGCGGCGTCCACGGTGGGCGGCAGGTACAACACGACGAGGGCCTTCGTGGTGCCGTGGCCGACGCTGGTGCGGAGCGAGTCGGCGGTGGGGTTGCCGAACGGGCCGTCGCGGTCGACGAGGACGGGCTTGCCCTCGACGCCGACCCGGCCGCGGCCGATGCCCTCGTAGCCCTCGCCGACGGAGCCGAACCGCAGCATCACCGGCGCGACGATGCGGGCCCGGTCGTACACGCCGAACGGCACGAGGGTCGTCAGCGAGCACAGGTTCATCGCGTCCACGAGGCTGTTCACCCGGTAGAGCGGGCGGCCCTGCAGCACGCGGCGCAGCAGGGCCTCGCTCGCCGGGCGGGTCTTGGTCGGGTCGAGGCCGAGCGCGCGGTAGAGGTCGCGCACCGGCTTGAGCGCGGGGATCTCCGACGGCGACGTCTCGCCGCCCCACTGCGCGCGCAGCGCGGCCTCGAGGCGCTCGCTCTCCTCGCGCAGCACGTCGTCGGCGTCGCCGACGGTGAGCCCGTCGAAGGCGAGGCAGCCGAGCGCGAGCCGGCCGCGGAGCCCTTCCGCCAGCGTGATCGCGAGGTCGTCGGCCAGGTCGAGGCCGGTGCCGGGCGCGCCCTCCTCGTCGGACGTCATGAGCCGCAGGCCCTCGGCCCCGAACGCGTCGAGGACGCTGCAGCGATCGACGTGATCCGCGGGGCCGGCGACCTCGACGCCCTCGAGGACGGTCCCGTCGGTCAGGGGGTACGGGCCGGCGTGCCACACCCCGGGGTCGAGGACGACGCCCGTCCCGCCGCGGACCAGGTACGCCGCGGCCGGTCCCGCGGGCGGGTCCCCGGCGCCGGCGACGACGAGCAGGAACCCGTCCGCGGCGAGCGGCACGAGGAGCCGCTTCGCGCCGACGAACCGCTGGAGCGTCAGCACGCGCCGCGGCCCGACCTCCCGGGGGTCGAGCGCGACGAGCACCGACGTCGAGCGCCCGCCCAGCTTCACGCGGTCGCCCGACGCGATCATGCGCCCGTACGGCGCGAACGCCTCCGGGGTCACCGGCCGCGCCGCGAGGACCAGATCGCCACCGACCGCCGGGGAAGACATCGTCTCGGAGCATAGCCCCGGCCGCAGCGGCGGGACGCGCGAGCCCCCGCCGCGCCGCCGATCCGCCAATCAACGACCGGCATCGATCGGCGGATCGGCGATCCATCGGGACGCAAGGCCCGCCGGCCGGCGGGCCTCGCGTACCGGGAACGGGCTCCCAGGTCCGACGGGGCCGCGGATCAGAAGTCGAAGGAGAGCGACGCGATCAGGCTGCGGCCGTGGGCGGGCAGGCGGGCGAAGGGCTCGGTGTAGGCCTCGTCGAAGAGGTTCACGCCGCCGATCGTCAGCGTGCCCACGCGGCGGCCGCCGAAGCCGAAGCTCGCGCCCGCGAGCAGCTCCGACGTCACGAACGCGTCGTCGTCCGCGCGATAGCCGCTCTCGGCGGCGCCGCGGGCCGACGCCTCGACGAACCAGCGCCGCAGGCCGCAGCCCGGGCCGTAGTTCGTGGAGAGCCGCGCGCCGACGCGGCCGTGGAACGGCACGCTCGTCACGATCGCCTCGTCGTCGCTCCACGTGCTGCCGAGCATCCCGAAGAACTCGAGGCCCTCGCAGCAGCACGCGTTCGGGCGCCACGAGCCGGTGGCCTCGACGCCGGCCAGCAGCACATCGCCGAGGTGGTCCCAGAGCTCGTCCGTGCCGACCGCGCGGCGGCCGATGAAGTCCTGCACGCCGTGCACGAAGCCGGTCAGCTGGGCCGTCGAGTGGTTGTCGCTGCCGTACTTGAAGCCGACCTCGACGTTCCACGCGGTCTCGGGGTCGAGGTCCGGGTTGCCGAACACCGTGACGCCGTCGAGGATGGCCACGCTGTAGAGCTCGTGGATGCTCGGGAACCGCTGGCCGAACGAGCCGTTGCCGTACAGCGTCCAGCACGTCGAGAGGTGGCGCGCCGCGCCGGCCGCGACGCCGCCGATCACCTCGACGGTGTCCTCGCCCGTGCGGTCGTCGTCGAGGTACTGCACGTCGAGGCGCGCGCCCGCGTGGAAGTCCCAGCAGGCCGAGTGCCACTCGTCCTCGATGAGGGCCTTCACGCGGATCTCCTCGGCCTGCAGCGTCGCGACGCCGTCCACGCAGGTGCCGGGGACCGCGTTCGGGAAGATGCCGAGCTTCTTCACCGCCTCGGCGTGGTCCGTGTCGACGAGGTTGAGGCAGAGGATCGCCTCGGTGCGCTCGAGGTGCGCGTAGCCGACCGACACCTCGGCCCACGTGTCGTGGCAGTCCCAGAGGTAGAGGTTGCCCGCGAGGTGGAAGTCGAAGCGCTTGACGTCGTCCTTCGCGGAGATGCCGTCGGTCAGCGACAGGTTCGTCTGCGCGTCGTCCTGCTGCACGAACGAGTCGAACGTGACCGTCGCGCGCGCGCCGTGGAAGTACGTGCCCATGTCGAGCGACGACAGCGTCAGGCCGAGGAACAGGCGCTCGTACTCGGGCTGCGTGAGCAGGTCGCCGCCGCCGAGCGGGCTCCGGATGTCCTTCGCCTTCACGTACTGGCCCGTGAAGCCCAGCGTGGACTGGTTGTCGAGGAAGTAGTCGACGGCCGCGTCCACGCCCAGCCACTCGTACGACGACGGGTCGAGCGTGCCGTCGGCCGTCTCGCGGTCGTCGTGGTTCTCGTACGTCGCGCCCACCAGGCCGGCGACGCGCCCCTGGCCGAAGTCCGCGCCCACGCGCTGACGGAACGCGTTGTCCGACGAGCGGTAGGCCGTGGCCTCCTCCATCCAGACGTCCGACAGGCACTCGTGCCGGTGCGGCCGCCGCGGCACGACGTTGATCACGCCGCCGCCCGCCTCCGCGCCGCGCAGGTACGCGCCGGGCCCGTGATAGACCTCGACGCGCTCCGCCGCCTCCGGGTCCCACAGGCCGAGCGTGCTGCCGAACGGGCCGAGCGCCTGCGTCGACGGCCAGACGCCGTCCGTCATGATCCGCACGCGGTCGCCGCCGAGGCCGCGGATGATCGGCAGCGCCTGGAACGGGCTGCCGCCGTCGCCGATCATCACGTTCGGGAACCGCCGCATCAGGTCGCCGAGGCCGAGCGGGCGCCACTCCGTCACGTCCTGCCGGCGCACGACGTCGACCCACTGCGGCACGCGCCGCACCTCCTTCACGCGCTGGTCCGCCGACACGAGCCGGTCCGGCCGCAGGTCGATGGGCCGGCACTCGAACGGGTCCGGCGGCGGGGGCGGCGGCGGCAGGCACACGCCGCGCGACTTGTAGAAGAGGTCCCACGTCGGCATGTCCATCTCGGGCGGCGGCGGGGCCGGCGGCCGGGGACGGATCTCGGTCGTCGGGGCCGGCACGTTCGGCGCGGACGGCGTCGGCAAGGCGGGCGCGGACGACGGAGCGGGGGTCGGGGGCGGGACCGTGGGCCCGGTCGGGGGCGGGGGGTCGTTCGGGGACGGCGATCCCGTCGCGGGCGACGGCGCGCCGGCCTCGGGCGGCGGGGGCGGCGTCACCGGCTCCGCGGGCACGGCCGGCGCCGCGGGCGGCGGCGGTTCATCGGCGAAAACCGAGGAGACACCGGGGCTCGCGACGAGCGCGGACATCGCGAAGAGGGCGAGGGCGGGCACCGAGGCGAACCGCCGTCCGTTCCGAGCCGTCATCCGTGACCCTCCGTGACGCCGACCATCGGGCGGGGCGAGGATAGCCGCCCGCCCCCCTGGGCGACAACGGCGCATGACGCCCCCCACCCCAGGGATCGGTCCGCACCGTGCGATCCCGCACTCCGGAGTCCCGCGGGTACGATCCGTGGGCCGGACCGCGCGCCGCCGGGCCAACGGGCCAGCGGGCCAGCGGGCCGCCGGACCGAACAGGAGAAGAGTGGCCATGCGTCGTGGGGTCCCCTTCCTCGTCCCCTTCGCGCTCGTGAGCGTGCTCGCCGGCCTGCTGCCCACGCAGGGGGGCGGTCGCGCCGCCGCGGAGGATGCCCCGGCGGCCCCGGGCCCGGCCCCCGCGCCGGGCAAACCGCCGCCCCCGCGCCACGAGCCGGGGGCCGCGACCCCCGTGGACGTGCGGTTCGTCCGGCGCGGCCCCGGCGGCGCCGTCGAGGACGTCGCGGTGACGGGCCGCGCGGCGGGCTACGGCCAGTGGGTGCGCGGCGACGACCTGAAGCGCTGGAGCGGGTCGCCGAACCGCATCGCGCCCGGCGACCGCGGGGAGTTCGAGGTCGACGATCCGTCGGGCGTCGCCGGCAGCGTCCGGGTCGCGCCGCGCGCCGGCGATCCCGCGTCGCTGGTCGTCCAGCTGCCCCGCGCCGACGACCCTCGCCTCGACGCCTTCACGGTGGTGGTCCGCGACGCGACCACCGGTCGCCCGATCCCGGGCGCGACGCTCCACCTCTTCCCGTACGGCGACACGCCGCGCCGCCTCGTCGCCGACGCCGAGGGCCGGATCGCCGTCGCGGAGACCCCGCGCGCGACGCCGGGCCCGGGACGCAGCCTGTTCGCGCGCCTCGACCACAGCGGCACGTCGGTCCACCACCCCGCGTATGCGCCATGGTCGTTCGGCTGGGGCCACGATCCCCTCTACGCCGTCCACGCCGACCGTGAACGCGTCGTGGACGCGCGACTGCTCAACGAGCTCGTGGGCACCGGCCTCGTGACCGTGACGCTGCACCCGGCCCGGTGGAGCGTCCGCCCGACGCGCCTGCGCGCCGCCGATGGCGGCGTCGTCGCGAACGTGGCGGTGCTCGTCTATCCCGCGGGCGCCGCGGCCGCGCGCTCGTTCGGCGCCGGGATCGAACGCTACGACGTGCAGGTCGCGGGGCCCGAGGGCGACCTCGTCCTGCCGACGTCCGACCTCCTCGGCCTCGACGTCCGCGTCCGCGGGGTCGCCGTCGCCACGATCGCGGTCCCGGGCGGCCCGATCCCCGAGGTGCGCCTTCCTCCCCTGGCCGAGGTCACGATCGTCCTCGACGGCGTCCCGCCGGGCACGACGTGGGCCCTCGACGAACTCGGTTACGCGTCGACCCCCACCGACCCGCCGCTCGTCCCGGTGACGTACCTGCGCGGCGCGAAGGAAGTCGAACGCGAGGCCGGCGCCGAGTTCGGGCGCGCCGACAGCGACGCCACCGGCCACCTGGCCGCGGGCCGCGCGACCCTCACCCTGCCGATCCCGGTCGGCCTGAAACGGCGCGTCCTCCTCGACGTCAACGGCGCCCCGCGGGGGGTCGCAGGCTTCTTCCACGTCGTCGAGGTCACGCCGTCGGCGCCGGGGCCCGCGCGCGTCGAGCGGCGCTTCGAGGACCTCCCCGAGGCGCCGTGGCCACCTGCCCCCCGCTGAGGCGGCCGCGCACCGGACGGGTCCGTGACCGGGAAGTGACCCCGGGGTGACGGCGGCGCACCATGCTCCCGCGGTCCTGGGAGGGAGTCATGTCGATCCGCCGTCCGTCGCTCGGGTTGTCGCTCACCGTCGCCGCGTGCTCGCTGACCGTGCACGCGCACGCCGACGACACGCGTCCCGCGCCGCCGCCCGCGCCCCCGCCGGTGATCGCACCCGCGCCCGCTCCCGGCCCGACGCGAGGCGCGGAGTTCGTTCCGCCGACGCAAGGCCCGGCCGCCGCCCTCGCCAAGGAGTTGGCCGCCGTCCACGCCGAGACCGACCCGACGAAGCAGCGCACCGCCCTGCTCGCGTTGCACAAGACGTCGCGCGGCGCGCTCCTCTCGCTCGACGCGGGCGCGTTGGCCGCGCTCGCGCCGGACGTGCTGCGCGTCTACGACCTCGCGGGCGCGCTGGCCTCGGGAGGCGACGGCGCGTTCCCCGCGTGGTGGGCCTTCCCGGAGGTGCCCGAGGTGACGTGGCCCGTCGTCGAGCCGACGCCGGCCGCCGCGGTCGTGCGCCGCGCCACGCGGATCGGCGGCGCGGTCGCCGACTGCGTGCAGCCGCCGACGATCGCGGCCCCGACGTTCGTCGACGTCTGGACCCCGACCGCGGCCCCGCACGACCCGCTGGCCCCCCACACCTGCGTCGTCGTGCTCGGCGGGCCCGACGACCTCACGCGCGCCGAGGCCGCGCTCGAGCGCGTCGCGACCGTGGGCGGTCGCGGGTACGCGGTGGCGGTGGACGTGTTCGAGTCGGCCGCGTGGGCCGACCGCCTCGGCCTGCGGTCGTGGGCCTCGGGCGCGTCGCACGAGGCAGCGGGCCTCGCATTGCCCGGGGTCGCCGATCGCGCCGCGATCCGCGTCGCGCACTTCGCGATGCCCACGCCGGCGGGACGGCGCGCGACGGCGTGGCGCGCGTTCGACCGCACGTACGTGAAGGACTTCGACGTTCAGACGGGGAACACCACCGTCGTCACCCCGAACGTCGGCGTGTTGCGCGAAGGCCTCGGCGCGACGGCCGTGGTGGACGTCGCGTCGGACGGCGCGCGCGCGCTGCGCGTGGACGTGAGTCAGCTGCGGGCACCGACGCCGCTGCCGACCTTCTCGACGTCGCTGGCCGGGGCGGGAGCGGACCCCGTCACGATCGAGATCCCGAAGCTCGAGTTCGTCCGGGGATCGATCGGCGTCCCGGACGACGGCCAGGCCCGCACGCTGTTGTTGCGGCTGGGTGCGGCCGACACGTTCGCGATCGTCGAGGTCACGCCGACGGCGACGACGACGGCGGCGCGCGGGTGGGCCCGCGTCGCGCCGGGCGCGCCGCCGGCGGGGATCGTGGACGCGCGCGTGGCGTCGTTCACGTTCACGGTGGAGGCGAACGCGGGCCGCGCGCCGCTGCGGGGAGCGATGGCGGTGTTCGCGGGCCAGGAGGCGACGCTGACGCTGGCGGACCGTCCGGACGGCGACCGGACCGAGGTCGCCGCGCGATGCGACGCGCCGGCCGCGGACGGGAGCCGCGTGGTGGACGTCGTCGTGACGTGGAGGACGACCGACCCGAGCCCGCGGACGATGCCGAAGCCCTCCACGCGGTCGGAGCGGATCGAGCTGCCGGTCGCGCGCGCGGTGACGCGGCCGTTCCGCTTCCGGCTCGCGCCGGGTGCGTCGGAGACGGCGCGCGACGTCGGCGGCGCGCCGCTCGTGACCGTGGGCCACGTGGGACCGGCCGCGACCGCGGCGATCGCGGAGCTCGAACGGCGAGCGGGCCTTGCGTCGCCGGAACCCCGAGTGGCCCCGCGGCCCGACGACGCGGCGCTCGCGGCCGTGCGCGCGGCGCCGGCGGGCGAGCAAGCCGCGGCGGTGCGCCGCCTCGTGGACGCGTCGCAGGCCGGGTTCTTGAGCCTGACGCCCGCGGAGCTCGCGACGCTGGCGCCGGACGTGCTGCGGGTCTACGACGTGTCGACGACGCTCGCGCACGGCGACGACGCGGCGCCGCCGCCGGCGTTCGCGGCGGACGCCCCGCCGACGACGCTCCGGCCCGACGGCACCGCGCCGGCGTCGTCGTGGAGCCGGCGCGCGGCGCGGATCGCGCGGGACGTCGAGGGGCAGAGCGAGGGCGGGTTCGCGCTCGCGCGCCTCGGCGGGACGCCGGACGGCGCGCCGCCGACGGTGGTGGTGTGCGTGCCGAGCGGGCGGTTCGACGCCGTGGAGCG
>JAEUHO010000477.1 GCA_016795345.1 Planctomycetia bacterium
CGGTCGTCGGGCGTGTCGTCGACGCCGCGGGCCGCGCGGTCGCCGGCGTCCGGGTGCACGCCTTCCCCGAGGGCCGCGAGCGCGACAGCGCGCTCTGCCCGCCGGAAGCCGCCGCCGACGGCGGCGCCGCCGCGTCCACGACCGACGCGGACGGCGGCTATCGCCTCCCGATCGTCCCGGCGTCGGCGAAGGGCCCGGCCCCGCTGACGGTCGTCGCGCAACGCCCCGACGTGCCCGGCCCGCGACACGGGGACGTCGTCGTCGAGGTCGAGGCCGGGCGGACCGCGCGCGCGCCGGACCTCGTCGTCGTGGGGCCGTCGGAGCCCGCGGCGGCGCACGTCGTGGTGCGGGTGCTCGACGCGAACGGCGGCGCGCTCGCCGGCGCGACGGCGGTCGCCGACGGCGATCCCGGCGCCGCGTTCCGCGCACCACGCAGCGGCCGCGACGGTCGCGTGCGGGTCGCGCTGCCGCGACGGGCGACGCCCGACGCGGCCCTCTCCCTCGTCGTGCGCGCGCCCGCGCACGGGCCCGCGACGCTCCACGTGCCGACGGACGCCGCCGACGGCGCGACCTTCGACGTCACGCTGACGCGCGGCCACGTCGTCGCCGGGCGCGTGCGCTTCGCGGACGGCCGCCCCGCCGCGCTCGCGTGGGTCTGGGCGTATGACGCAACGGACTCCGTCGGCGACTTCCTCGATCGGGTCGACTCCGCCCCGAGCGGCGGAGCCCGCACGCCGCCTCCGCGGGCCCTGAGCCTCGTGCCGACGGACGCGGACGGACGGTTCCGGTTCGACGACCTCCCCGCCGGCGCGTTCCACCTCACCGCGCACGCGCCGGAGACGCGGGCCGACGGCCCGCCGCCCGCCGTCGTCCGGACGGTGCCCACAGGGACGACCGACGTCGACCTCCGCTTCGCGCCCGTCGAGGCGACCGCGGGCCCGGTCACGCTCCGCGTCGTCGACGCGGCCACGGGCCGCCCCATCGTCGCCGCGACGGTCGTGTTCGAGCCGGCCGCGCCGCCCGCCGACGCCCCCGAGGCGCACGACGCGCCCGCCCTCTACCGGTTCGTGGACGGCCAGTTCGTCCCGCGCACGACGGCCCCGACGCCCGCGCCGCGCGCGCCGGGCGACTTCGTCACGTCGGGGGGACGGCCGGGCCCGTACGACGTCGTCGTGCGCGCGCCCGGCTACCTCGCGACGCGCCTCGGGGGCGTGTCCGTGGGCCCCGAGGGGGCCACCCTGCCGACCGTGCGCCTCTCGCGCGGCGTCCACGTCCACGGACGCGTGGCCTGGCCCGAGGGCGACGCGGGCGTCGATCGCGTCGTCACGTTCGTGCGCGACGACGACGGCGACGACGCCCCGATCGTCGCGCCGGTCATCGACGGGGCGTTCGACGCGTCGGGCTTCCGTCCCGGTCGCTATCGTGTCCGCTCCGACCCGCCGCCCGGCCGCCGTGGGCGCCCGGTCCCGCTCCTGCGCGCGGACGACGCGCGCGTCGTCGTCCCCCCCGCGCGGGACGAGGTCGTGGCCGACCTCGCCTTCGTGGCCGCCGGCACCCTGCGCGTGCGCTGCGGGGACCCCCGCCTGCCGCCGGCGGACTGGACCGGCGGGAAGGCGTCCGCCGCGCAGGCGGAGGTCGGGCGCCGCTCGGCCGTCACGATCACGACGTCGGCCGGCGCCGTGGTGCACCGCATCGCGCCGCTACCGCGCGGCGTCCCGCTCGACGAGGGAACGCTCCTGGTCCTGCCCGGCGACTACGTCGTGCGGCTCGAGGGCCCGGACGACGTCGGGGCCGAGCGGCGCGTCACGGTCGGCGCGGGGGCGTGGGTGGACGTCGAACTCGGGCGACCCGCGAACCGGTAGGCACGCGAGGCCCGGTCCGTCGCGGGCCGGGCCTCGCGTCCCGGGAGCGCGTCAGCCGTACCCGGCCTCGTTGCCGGACTGCTTCTCGGCGGCCAGCGTGGCCTTCGTGTAGGCGCGGTTCATCTCGGCGATGA
>JAEUHO010000479.1 GCA_016795345.1 Planctomycetia bacterium
TCCTCCGCCGCGACGACCCGACCGGTCGCCCACCGCGCCCCCGCCTCGACGTCGAGGTCCACGGGCTCGGTCGCGGGCACGACGACGTCCCGCATCGCCGAGCGGCGTCCGTCGTCCGCGACGGCCTGCACCCGCCACGGCCCCTGCTCGAGCCCGTCCACGCGGAACGCGCCGTCGGGCCCCGGCCGCGCCGTGGCCCGGCCCTCGGCGCGTGCGTCGCGCCGCGGCCCGCGCACGACGCGCACCTCGCCCGCGAACGGGCGGCCGTCGAGGGGACGCACGCGCCCGGTGATCACCCCGAGCGCCGCCGGCGGCACGAGGTCGAGCGTGGCCTCGCGCCGCGCGCCGGCCACCGCCGCGACGACGACCGACGTCGCCGAGGCGCCGTCCGCCGCGACCGCGCGGAGACGGTGGATGCCCGTCGCGACGTCGCACGCGAACGCACCGTCGTCGCCGACGGGCACCACCATCGGCGGCTCGGACGTCGCGGGCCGCGGCCCCGGCGCGACCGGCACCAGGAGCATCGCGGCGGCCTCCGACCGTGCGCGGCCGGGCGCCCCGACATCGGCGAGGCGCACGATCTCGACACGCGCCGCGGTCGGCGCCCCCGCGCGCCGCACGGTGCCGACGAGGCGGGACGTCCCGGACGGCGCGGCGTGTGCGAGCGGATCCATGCGGGTCTCCGGGCATCGGTCGAGTGCGGGCGAGCCCTCCCGGCGGAGCGCGACGACGACGGCGACCCCCAGCACGACGCACGCGAGGCCCGCTGCGATCCGCCGCCCGGTCCGCGTCGCCGCCACGCGAGGTCCTCCGGCGCCGAGGATACCGGACCGCGGCGCGCACCGCACGGGGCCGGCCGCGACCGCGCGGGCCGCGGGGTCCCGGGAGCGGGAAGCCGGCGGCGCGGCGCCGCCGTCAGACGCGCCGCCCGCCGATCCACGAGAACGCGACGGGCCGGGCCTTGCGTGCCCCGGGATCGGCGGCCGCGGCGCGATGCCGCTCCGCCGCCAGGCAGAGGGTGTCACGGCGCGCCGCCGCCTCGCCCTCGAGCCCCCCCATCGTCGGGAGGCCCAACGTGTCGAGGAGCTGTCGCAGGTTCTCCGCGTAGTCCGCGTACGTGTACACGCCGAGCCGCTGCCCGACGTCGGCGAAGTGGCCGAACAGGTTGCGGTCCACGCCGTCCGTCATCGTGCGGGCCGGCATGACGACGACGCCGCACAGCGTCTCCTCGAGCGCCTCGAGCGCCCCCGACGGGTCCGCGGCGACGAGGTCGCGCAGCACCGAGACGTACGCGCGCTCGTGCCGCGCCTCGTCCGCCGCGATCAGCCCGCAGAGCCGGTGCAGGCGCGGCGCGCCGCAGGCCCCCGCGAGCCGACCGAGCTGGATCCACGCGAGCTTCGTCGCGTGTTCCTGGAACGACGCGTACGCGAGCCCGCGGTACGGGTCGCCGCCCGCGCGGTTGTCGAAGCCGTTGCGCAGGAGGTGCTGCACCGTGCGCTCGACGGCGGGCAGGTCCACGCGCCCCGAGAGGAGCAGGTAGCCGCGGCCGGCGTCGCCGTGGCGCTTCTCCTCCGCGGTCCACGACCGGGCCCACCGCGCCCACGGGTGCGCGTCGACGCCCGTGCGGTCGGTCATGCCGCCGCAGCGGTTGATCGTCGCGAGGTAGGACGGCAGCGCCTCCTCCGTCACGACGTTGCCGACGAGCACCACGAGCATCTCGTCGGACAGCCGCGCGGCCTCGCCGCGCAGGTCGTCGAGCTCGTCCCGCCAGCCCTCCCCCTGCAACGACGGCAGGACGTCGGAGGGCTGCCAGCACGCGTCCGGCGGCGGCAACGTCGTCAGCGCGGCCTCGACCGACGGTTCGAGGGCGCGCATGACGTCGAGGCGTTGATCGAGCACAGGGCACTCCGCGGGGGGCCGGAGGGTACCGGGACCGAGGTCCCGACGCCCGCACCAAGTTTCCGCGGAGAAACCAGCCCCGAGGGGATCCGCGGGACGCGATCCCCCTCCCGGGACGCGAGGCCCGGCGGCCGTTCGAGCCCACGCCCGTGGCCTCCCTGCCGCGCCCGGCGATCCTCTCGCGGCGGCGCGCCCGCTCGCCGGCCAGCCCCTCAACGGGTCAGGAACCCGTCTCCGGGGTTCTCGGCTGCGTTTGCCCGCCTTGCGCCGGGCTCGCGTCGGGCACCATCGGCGCGGGCTCCGCGTGCGCCGGGGCCACCGCCGTGCGCACGGCGGCCTCGAACTCGGCTTGCTTCAGCCCGAACGGCCCGGGCCCGCTGCGGTACACGACCCGGCCGTCGCGCCCGATCACGTACAGGCGCGCGGGCGGGGCGACGTAGGCCCGCGCGACCGCGTCGTCGAGGCCGTCCACGAGGGTCTCGAAGACGCCGAAGCGGAGGTCGAGCGCGCAGACGTCGGCGACGGAACGGCGGTCCTCGAAGGTCGCGGGCTCCTCGACGACGGGCTGGCCCGGCTCGGGCATCGGGGCGTGGCCGTCGATGGCGTGGGCCTCGCGCACGTAGACGAAGAGGAACCGCGCGTCGGCGGCGTGGCGGTCGTACGCGGCGCGGATCCACGCGGCGGACGCGCGGAAGGGCGGGCACGTGTAGCTCCCGAACACGAGCACGACCGGCGTGCCGCGCAGGTCGGAGAGCGTGCGCGTCGTCGTGCCGCCGCGGGAGCGGAGCGTGAAGTCCGGCGCGAGGGCCCCCACGGCGGGCGCCTCCGGCCGGCGCGGGCGCGCGGGGGCCGCGGGCGGCGTGGTGTTCGGTGCGGCGTTCGGTGCCGTGTTCGACGCGGCATTCGGCGCGGCGTTGGGGCTCGCCGGGGCCGTCGGGGCCGCTGCGGTCGCGGCGGGCGTCGGGTTCGGCGCGGTCGCGGTCGCCGCCGACGGGGCCGGCGCCGCGTTCGCGGCCGGCGGGGCGGCGGTCGCGGCACGCGCGGCGGCCCGTGCCGCCGCCTGGGCCTCGCGTACCTCCATCGCCGACCGCCACCCGATCAGTTCGGCCGCGGTGAGCCGACCGTCGTGGTCGGCGTCGGCG
>JAEUHO010000488.1 GCA_016795345.1 Planctomycetia bacterium
GTCGAGGACCAGCGCGCGGCGGAGCGGGAAGGTGAACGTGGTGTCCGGCGCCACGCCGTCGCGGAGGAAGCCGCCCCCGCGGCCGTCGAGGTCGAGGTCGGCGAAGACGAGGGCGTGGCCGTCGACGGTGCCGCCCCAGCCGTCGGCGGCGGACGCGACCCACGACGGGCCGTCGCGCAGGAGCTCGTCGCGCACCTCGACGAAGCCGCCGCCGCCCTCGCGCGGCACCGAGAACGGCACGACGCCGGGCGCGCGCACGACGCGCGGCGCCGCGCCCGCCTGCAGCGCCTCGACCTCGACGGCCTGGCCGTCCGACACCGGGCGGCAGCGGTACGGGCGGCCCGCGAGCCAGAGCGAGCCCGCGACGCCCTGCGCGCGGCGGGCGAAGAGCGCGTCGCCCGTGGGCGCGGGCACGCGCTGGAGCTTCGTGACCTTCCACGCGCCGCGGCCCGCCGCGTCGCGGGAGGGGCGAGGGGCGGCGTCCGCGACGAAGCGGCGCCACGCCTCGTCGAGCGCCGCGGACGACGGGTAACCGGCGGCCTTCGCCGCGGCCTCGATCGCGGCCGCGCGGTCGGCCGTGCCGGCGAAGAGCGCGGCGAGGAACGCGCGGGCGCGGTCGGCGTCGGCGAGGAAGAGGAAGTCGAGGAGCGCGCCGGCCTTCGCCACGTCGCGGGGGAAGAGCGCGCGGCCGTCGGCCGTCGCGAGCTCGTGGAGCGGGCGGTCGGCGCCGAGCGCGACCAGCCGGCGCACGAACGCGAGGCCCGACTCGTCGGGGCGGATCGACGGCGAGGTGTCGCCGGCGACGACGCGCCGCGTCGCGCCGTAGCCCGCGGGCGCGCCGAGGAGCGTCTGCGTCGCGAGGAAGCCCGCGCCGAACGCGACCCAGCGCAGCGCCTCGCGGTCCTTCGCGCGGCCCACGGCCTCGCGTTGGGCGAGCGTGTCCACCGCGGCGGCGACGGCCTCGCCGGGCGAGGGGGCCACGAGCACGTCGTAGCCGGTCTTGCCGAGGGGCCACACGGGCCACGCGCGCGCGGCCGGGAGCGTGGCGCGGTCCACGTCGGCGTCGGCGGCGAGGAGCGCGTCGGCGAGGTCGCGGGAGGGCACCAGCAGGAACGTGCCCGGCCGGGCGGACGGACGCGCGCCGAGCCAGCCGGCGACGAGGCCCCGCGTGGCGGCGGCGCGGCGCGCGACCTCGGCCGCGCCGTCGGCGTCGGCGAGCGCGAACGCGGCGTCGCCCGACGGCGCGCGCGCGCCGGCCCCGATCGGCGTGGGCCAGCCGGCGACGGTGGCGCGCGGCGGGTCGGCCTTCGCCACGTCGCCGGCGCCGACGGCCTCGAGGCCCGCGCGCACCCAGCCGGCGCGCGTGGCCGCGGCGTCCCGCACGCGGGCCGCGTGCTCGGGGGCCACGAACCGGCCGCCGTCCTCCGGGTGGGCGAGGACGAGCCGCGGCGCGGGGTCGTCGGGGGCGATCGCGATCGCGGCCCACGCGAGGCGGTCCGACGTCGCGAAGTCCTTGCGGGCGCGGGCGGTCGCGGCGGCGGCGAGGAGGTCGCGCACGTACGACGCCTCGGCCTCGGCGACCTTCTTCTCGAGCCCGTCGAGCGCGGCGTCGCCGGTGTCGGCCCAGCCGTCGCCCGGGACCGTGGTCGCCGACGGCGGCCGCCAGGCGCCCCCGGCCTGCGTCCAGCCGAGCGCGAGCCGCGCGTCGGCGAGCGTCGGGTCGAGCGCGTGCGCGTCCTCGAGGCAGCGGAGCGCGAGCGCGCCGAGTTTCGCGTCGCGGGCGGCGGCGCCGAGCGCGGCCAGGCGCTTCGCGTGGGCCGCCCGGGCGGCGACGAGCGGGTCCGCGTCGGCGGCGGACGCCGTGGGGCGCGGCGCGAGCGCGGCGACGACGAGGGCGAGGCCCGCGAGCACGAGCCGGCGGGACGGGGACGACCGGGAGCGGGCCACGGGAGGACGGTAGCCGATCCGGGCCCCGTGACGGACCGCGCGGTCGGGCGGCCCCCGCCGCAAGGCCGGTAGGATCGCGGGGCCCCCCGGAGCCCCCCCATGCGTCGCCTCCGCCCGTCGGTCCTCGTGCTCGTCCTGCTGCTGCTGGTGGGCGGCTTCGCCGCGTTCGTCGCCCGCCCCGCGGCCGCCGACGGCGAGGAGGGGTTCGTCGTCGAGCTCGCCGGCGCCGTCGAGGCCGACGCGGTCGGCGACCTCGCGTTCGAGCTCGACCTGGTGTTCCCGGCCGCCGCCTACGACGCCATCAAGGCCAAGATCCCGGACCCGCGCCGGTTCCTGCAGGACCTCACGCCCGGCCGCGCGAACTACGAGTCCGTCGGCGCGACGGCGGCGTACGACGACGCGAAACACGCGGTCCGGCTGACGATGACGCAGCGGGGCGCGGTGAAGAACCTCGGCGGCGGGCGGTGGGAGTTCGCGCTCGAGGGCAACTCGACGCTCCTGCGCACGACGCCCGAGGGCGACGCGAAGCCGGCGGCGTGGTTCCGCGAGTCCGGGACCTGGGACAACGGCATCAAGTACCGCGCGGAGTACGCCTACCGGCTGCCCGCGGGCGCGCGGGAGGCCCGGTGGGACAAGCTCCGCAAGGCGCTGTCCTGGCGGCTGCCGACGGCGCCCGCCGCCACGCCGCCCCGCGTGACGCTCGACCTCCGCTCCCGCGACCGGCTGATGTCCACGATCTACAAGGTCTACGGCCTCGGCAGCGACGCGACCGAGCTGTTCTGGGTCGCGAAGGCCGTGTTCCGCAACGAGGGCGGCCCGGCGCGCAACCTGCGCGTGCGCTACCGGCTCGCGGGCTACGGCGACTGGAGCCCATGGTCGAAGCACTCCGAGATCGCCGCCGGCCAGACCATCGTGGACGTGCACTACCCCGTCCTCGACCCGTCCATCGCGCGCCTGCGGTCGAACACGCCGGCGAACCTGCTCGTCGAGTACAGCTACGAGGACGCCGCCGGCCGCAAGTACGAGGACGACGCGTCGCGCAAGGTCGTGATCCTCGGCGTGAACGAGTACGTGTTCGGCAACCTGACCGCCGGCGAGTCGTTCGGCACGTGGGAGGAGGAGTACAACAACGCGCCGCTGCTCGCCGCGTGGGTGACGCGGAACGACCCGGTCGTCAAGCAGTTCGCCGCCATGGCGAACCGCATGGCGGGCGGCGTCGGCGCCAACACCGACCAGGCGTCGGCCGTGCGCGTGCTCCGGGCGTGTTACGAGCTCCTGCAGCGCAACGACTTCTCCTACCAGCACCCGCCCGCGCTGCTCGACAAGTCGGTCTCGTTCGACGCGAAGACCGTGCAGAACGTGAAGCTCCCGCGCGAGACGATCCGCGACCGCTCGGGCACGTGCATCGACCTCGCGATCCTCTACGCGGCGATGATCAACGCGCTGGGCCTCGAGCCCCACCTCGCGCTGATCCCCGGCCACTGCTTCCCGGTCGTGCGGATGCCGGACAAGAAGCTCTACGCCGTCGAGGTGACGGGCGTGCAGGGCGGCCTGCGCACGGGCTCGGCGGACTTCGACCGCGTCTACGCGTACGGCCTCGAGGAGCTGCAGAAGGCCGTGGCCGACGGCCGCATCTACCTGCTCGACCTCCACGACCTGTGGACGAAGGGCATCGCCAACCCGGAGATCGAGGACCTGCCGCCGGACATCCTCCAGCGCTGGGGGATCACCGAGGAGGGCCGCGGCGGCCCGACGCCGGGCCCCGGGCCGACGCCGACGGCCGACGTCGCCGCGGTCGTCGGGTCGTGGGGCGGCCCGATGGACGGCTACAAGATCGACGACGAGCTGGTGCTCGACACCCTGCACGTCGGCGTCGACAGCAGCCCCGCGTGGCAGGCGGGGGTGCGCCTCGCCATGACGTTCACGCGCGGCGGCGTCAGCAAGCAGATCGTCGTCAGCGGCATCTACGAGGGCGCGCAGCTCGGCGGCGGCGCCGTGCGGTTCCCGGCCACGAAGCTCAAGCGCACCGACGTCGCGACCGGCGAGGAGAGCCAGATCGACTTCTACGCGCTGACGCTGCGGCCCGGCGAGGACGGCCGGCTCGCGGGCGCGTTCGAGGGCGAGGGCGGCTTCCGGTTCACGCTGCTCCCGAAGGCCGACGACGCGCCGGCGCCGACCCCGGCGGCCGACCTCTCCGCGCTCGCCGGGTCGTGGGGCGGCGACATGGGCGCCCACGACATCGGCAGCGGCGTCCTGCTCGACGAGATGTACGTCGACGCGACGGAGGGGGCCGACGGGCGGTGGACCGCCGTCGTGAAGATGAAGGTGCGCCTCACCCAGCAGGGGGGCCAGAAGGTCGAGCTCGACGCCACGTACCCGGACGGGCGCGTCGAGGGCGACGCGGTCAAGTTCGCGAAACGGCCCTGGCACCGGCACCTGCTGGCGTCGGGCCGGAAGGACGACCTCGACGGCTACCCGCTGTCGCTGCGGCTCAAGCCCGACGGCGGCCTCTCCGGCACGTTCGAGGGCGAGACCGCGATGTCGCCGTTCGGCCTGCTGCGCCGGGGCCCGCCGCCGTCGCCCCTCGACGCCGTCGTCGGCTCGTGGGGCGGCAACATGGGCGCCCACGACATCGGCAGCGGCGTGCTGCTCGACGAGATGTACGTGGACGCCACCAAGGGCGCCGACGGTCGCTTCACCGCCGTCGTGAGGATGCTGCTCCGCCTGTCGCAGCAGGGCGGCGTGAAGGTCGAGATCGACGCCACGTACCCCGGCGGCCGCGTCGAGGGCGACGCGATCAAGTTCGCGAAGCAGCCCTGGCACCGCCACGTGCCCTCCACCGGGCAGAAGGACGACCTCGACGGCGCCCCGGTGGTGCTGAAGCTGAAGCCCGACGGCGGCCTGCAGGGCCTGTTCGAGGGCCCCAACGGGATGCCCTTCGGGCTGCTGCGCCGCGGCGACGACGGCGCGACGCCGCCCGCCCCGCCCACCCCGCCCGCGCCGCCCGCGCCGTCGGGCCTCGACGCGCTCGCGGGGCGATGGGGCGGGACGCTCGGCGAGGCCCGCATCAACGACACGCTCGCCATCCCCGAGGCGCGCGTGACCCTGACGTCGAAGCGGTTCGGCGTCTGGACCGCCGAGGTCGACCTCCGCTTCACGGTCACGACGCCGGACGGCCCCGTGGACGTCCGGGCCGTCGGCACGTACCCGCCGGGCCGCGCGGAGGGCGACGCGCTGAAGTTCGGCACCGCGAAGCTCGAGCGCGTCGTCGTCGCGACGGGCGAGCGTTCGCCCATGGACGGCAACCCGCTGGAGGTCCGCCTCGAGCCGGACGGGCGCGTCGAGGTGAAGTTCACCGGCGACGACGGCTTCACGCTGACGCTGGCCCGCGACGCGTCGGCCCCGGCGCGGACCGCGCCGCCCGCGCCGCCGGTCGCCGACCCGAAGGCCGAGGCGTGCGTGGGCCGCTGGGGCGGCCGCCTCGACCAGACGACGCCGGACGGCTACTACGTCGAGACGTTCTCGACCGACGTCACGCGCGTCGGCGGCGGCGTCTACGAGGCGAAGCAGACCATCGTGATCCGCCTGACGGAGGGCGGGCGCACCGACCGGCTCACGGTGACGGGCACGTACCGCGGGAAGGCCGGCGGCCAGGGCCTCGTGCTGTCGTCGACGTCGCGCCGCCGGACGCTCCAGTCCACGGGCCAGGGCGAGGACATCCTGCCGGGCACCCTCGAGCTGCACGTCGAGGGCGGCAAGCTCACGGGCCGCGTGGGCAACGCCACCGACGGCTGGACGCCCTTCAGCCTGATCCCGGCGCGCTGACCGGCCGCCGGCACCCCGACGACGTCGCGCCGCGCGCGTCCCTGAAGCTCGGGGTTCGGGGCTCGGCCCCGGACCCCGCGCGGCGGCGACCCCGCCCCCGGGACGCGAGGCCCGCTCGCCGCCGAGGGCCGTGAAGCACTCGCCTTCGCTCGGTTCTCGGGGCCCGCCCTCCCCGAGAACCCGCTCGGCGTGCGGGCCCCGCGGGCGCGGGCCTTGCGGCCATGACGAAATCTTCGGCTCCTTCACAGACTCTCGGAGTCACCCCGCGCAGAGGGCAACTCGACGCGCCGCAAAGGCTGCGGCAGGTTCAGCAGTCTTCGGCGAGCGAGTTCGACCGGCATCGCCACAACTGACGGGTTAGCGCCGCGGCAGCGAACTCCCCACAAGGAAACCCCGGTCGCCGCTCTGCGAGAATCTCAGTTCCCCCTTGTTCTGGATCCCGGCGACGTTTCCGGTCGCGTCGAACGTGATCACAGACTCCCCGTACTTCCACCCCTTCGCAGAGTAGTACGTCGGCGTACCAAGAATCGCGAGGACGTCGTCCACCGTGCCACGGAAGTCGCGCCCCGAAGGACCCCACGACACGGAGGGCATCCCCGCGCCAAGCCCCGGACGCGCCACGAGACGGACGCGAAGCTTGTCGCCATGGCACCACTCCCACACTCGACCGAGTGTGTCGAACCCGACTCAAGGGTCGCCCTTCGCAAACCGGAAACTCAGGGCGCCACTCTCGAGCGCGATGACCTGAGTCGGCGGGCCCTCGATCGCCAGCACGTCGTCGATTGTACTTCCAACCGTCCATGTCGCAGCCGGGTCCGTGTTCCGCGCCGGCATTCGGATCGACACCGTCACCGGCCCTGCCCGCCACCGGATGCGCGACGACTCATCGTCCCGATCGTCCTCCTCATCGGCAAGCCGACCGAACGCGCGCAGGGGGGACTTTCGGTCAAGCAACTCACGGACATGGGACGCGGGAACCGCGAAGTTCAGGCTCTGGCCCGTCCGCACCTGGAGCGTGGTGAGACCGATGACGGTCGCGTCGGCGAGCAGCAGAGGCCCACCACTCGAACCGGCGCTTATGGACGCGGTTGTCTGTATCAACGACACAGCCGAGTCCACAGCGAGTCGCTTCGAAGGCGTGCCGCCGACCGACTCGAGGAGATCGGACAACGGACGGTAGGCGCTGATCAAACCATCACTCAGCGTGTTCGAGAGACCCTGGGGCGAGCCAATGGCGTACACCCGGGTCCCGACCGGCGGGGACGCGCCCGCTGAGAGTTTCAGGACCGGGAGCCCCCGTCCATCGACCTTCAAGAGGGCGGTGTCCCACTCCGGAGCCACGGCGCCCGCTCCACTCGATTCGAATCCGGCGCCAGAGGGCAAGACGACGCGAACAGCGTGTGCCCCGCGGATCACATGGTAGTTGGTCGCGATCCATCCATCCTCGGTGACCAAGAAACCGGACCCCGTGGACCGCTCCGCGCCCGTCTCGTCCCTGGTAATGATCTTGACCACGGCTGGAGAGGCCGTCGAAAAGACAGTCGCGGCTTCGCCGTGATCCTCCGCGATCGCGAGTCGTCCGAACACGACGGCAGCCGTCGCGGCAAGCAGAGACACCCAAAGTCGTGCGTGCATGGCCAGGATCCTCAGCGGACGGCAACTAGATTGAACGGCAGCCTGCGACCCCAGGCATGATACCCACCTACCTCCGCGGTCGGCGTCGCGGAACTCGTCGAGGAATGAGGCGCGGCGGAGCGCGAGGCCACTTCGTTCGAGCGCCCCGGCGTCGCTCTGCTCCGACCGGCGATCGGGCCCGGCGCCTACGCCGCCTGGTTCCGATGCAACCCGACTACTCGCGGGCCGCGCGGCGCACCGCTCAGTCCACTTTGACCCCGATGGCCCGCCAGAACACCGCCTCCGCGAGCAGCGTGATCCCGTACGCACGCGCCTTCCTAGCCTTCCCCGACATCGACTGCGGATCGGCGAGCACCAGTAGGTCCAGAGCCTTCGTCACGCTCTTCGCGACGACCAGTCCTGCAGCGGCGGCAAGTGCCTCCGCCTGCTCACGGGCAACTCGGGTACCGCCGATCACGGCCGCCAACTCCCCCGTGAAGCACACCGACTTGCCGGCAAGATCGACTGGCGACTCTCGGAGCACGACTTCGTCCTCGGCGGGCGAGGCAACACCGGAAGCGGGACTCGAGGGAACTGAACACTTCTCGTTGACGTACGCGTCGACGCCGAGAAGTCGAGCGACGGCGTCGAGGTCGTTGCGCTCCAGATCGGAGAGATGTCCGTCCGCTAGTGCGATGCGACGGAGCGCCGCGACGTACCGCTGGTGGAGCGCCTCGACATCACCGCGCGACAACCCGTAGGACTGCGCAAGAAGCAACAGTTCCGCCGCCTCATCTTCGCTGACGATCCGATCGGCCAGTGCTCGATCAAGTGCGGCGAGGTATCCCGCGGCACTTCCGGACAGCGTCGAGTCGTGCGGCAATGCGGCGACGATGCGTGCGAGGAATGGGACATGCTCGGCGGCAGCGCGACGGGCTGCACTGCGAGGGAACGGCCGCCCGGATCGAGGGATCTCCGGCCAATGGAGTCCGTCCGGCGAAGATTCGCACCCGAGGTCGGCCAGCGATGCGATCCCCTGATCGCAGGCGACCCGCAAGCATGCCGTCAGCAACCCGCCGGCCGCACGCGCATCCCCGAGCGCCGAGTGCGCATCGTCGATCGGCACTCCCACCGCGCGGCAGCAATCGGCGAGCCTTCGCGACGGGGCACCTAGCCGAAGAGCGGATGCCAGTCCCAATGTGCACAGCGACGGGAAGACAGGAAGCATCGTCCCAAATCGACCGCACTCGGCGCGGACAAACCCCTCGTCGAAGCGGACGTTGTGGCCCACAACGATCGCGCCACGCAAGCGATCCAGAACGTCGCCCGCAACAGCCACGAACGGAGGTGCGTCCACCACGTCCGCGGCCGTGATCCCGTGGATGCTCGTCGGCCCTACGTCCCGGCCTGGATTGACGAGCGTTACGAACTCATCTTCGACCCGCCCGTCCGCTCGGGCCACGACCACGGCGACCTCGAGGATCCGGTCGTGGCGATGAGGGAAGATGCCAGTCGTCTCGCAGTCGAGCACCGCGAAACGGCGATCCGTCAGGTCAGCCAGCAACGCGGTCGCAGTACGTCCACCCGGCATGGTTCCCCCCGTCGTCAAGCCACCCGGACATCCACTAACGGCCCTCGGCGGCCGCCGCTGCGCGACCGAGCAACGGGCCAAACACTCGCTTGAACGCCAGAAGACGCTCCACGGCCCACTCGTGGTACTCGTCGAGGTCGGCCTGCGCATCCTCGATGGACGCCTCACGGTACGCCGCGATGCGGCAGGCGCGCTTCGTCGCGAGCTCCTCCCAAGACAGAGACTCCCCAAGTTCCCGCTCGACGCGCTCCTTGTCCTTCTGAAGGTTGACTAGGATCCGCTCGTTGTGGTCCCCGTCGCCCACGTCGATGTAGAGCTCCGTGCACATCCGACGACCGCTCTTGAAGGCGACGTTGAAGTGAAGTCCAGAGTAGCCGGAACCGAAGCTATACCAACTCATGGGTTGGGCGACCCGCGCGTTGGTGAAGCGGTGCTTCTCGCGCAACTCATCGATGAGTCGCTGGAAGAACCGGATGTACGCCTGCTGACGATCCGACAGTTCACCAGGTCCACGGTTGCTCGGACCGCGGCCCCACTCGTTCGGAGCCGCGACCAGCCGGAGATTGACGGCCGGCCTCGAATTGTCGATCCGAAGGACCTCGAGCACGACACCAAAGAAGTTCACCTGGCCGGCGAATCCCCGGTTCAACCAGTCGATGGCCTTGCGATGTTCAGGCCGAAACTCGCGGCTCACCCAGGCGACTGATCCTGCTTCGACGCCCGCTGCGTACGTCAGAATCTGCCCGAGGTGGCTGTGGTCCGTAACCTCGAGTTGGTTCTCGATGACGACCAGACGATCACGTCCAAGATCGCGCGCGAGGATGTCGATCGAGAAGTCCCCTACGTCCTTCTCGACCTGGACGAGTTCGATCTCGATTCCAAGGACCTCCCCGAGCGTCGCGATGTGCTCTGCCAGCCAGGGTGTGAAATCTCGTGCCTCGTCGCGCCACGTGTCGCGAGGGTCTTCGTTGCGCAGCACGCCAAGATCAGGCATCAAGCGTCTCCCTGTGCTTCCTGACGGCAGCGTTGTAATCGAAGCCTGGCTCACCCGTCAACCCCGACCGCACTGAACCACTCTACACGGGAGTCCACCACGCGAGCCGGAACCCGCCGTCAGCCAGTCGGATCACCCGCGCACCGGAGTCCGTCGTCGAGGCCAGGGACTCCTGCGGCTCCTCCCCCACCTGCATTGCCGCCTTGCGCCATCGCTCGAGCGCCTTGGCCGCCTTGACAGCCCGCCTCACGCGCGCCGATCACTACACGACGGCGCTCTTGCGGCGCGCCTCCTCGCGTCCCGACGGTGCCGAAGAGCTCTTCCCGAACTCGCGACGCGGCCGGGTCACCTGCGCCAGAGCGGCATCGACGCACTTCCGTAGCGGCGAGGCCCGCGGGAACGACGGGGACGACGCGCTCGCTCGTACCGAAGCGCCGTCGTGGTCAGCGCGGCGCAATCTGACTGGCCCGTCCGGCGTCAGCGCACCGACACCCTGCCTCAACAGGTCGTGGACGGTCCGGGCGCGGCCTCGAGCGCGCCGTCGCGCAGGTGCAACACGCGGTCGGCGCCCGCGAGCATCTCGGGGTCGTGCGTCACGACGACGAGCGCAGCGCGGCCGACCTCGGCGCGCAACACGTCCATGACGGCGTGGCCCGTGGGGTGGTCGAGGAACGCCGTGGGCTCGTCGGCGAGCACGAGGTCGGGCGCGTTCACGAGCGCGCGCAAGAGGCCCGCGCGCTGGCGCTCGCCGCCGGAGAGGCGGTGCGGGCGCTCGTCGAGCAGCGGCGTGACGCCGACGCGGGCCGCGAGCGCCTCGACGCGCGGCCCGGCGTCCGCGTCGAGCGCCGCGACGAGCGCGTTCTCCCGCACCGAGAGGTACGGCACGAGGAACGGCTCCTGGAACACGAAGCCGACGTGCCGGCGGCGCGCCTCGGCGTTGCGGTCGGGCGCGTCGTCGAGCCGTCGCGACAGGAGCTCGACGTGGCCCGCCGTGGGCCGCCGCAGCCCCGCGAGGAGGAACAGCAGGCTCGACTTGCCCGAGCCCGACGGCCCCACGAGGCCCACGAACTCGCCGCGCCGGACCTCGAGCTCGAGGCCGTCCACCGCGCGGACGCGCCGCGGGCCCTCGCCGTAGACGAGGGTGAGGCCGCGGGCGGCGAGGACGACGTCGGCGCTCACGCGTTCCTCCGCTGCAGGATGGCGACCGGGTCCATGCGCCGCAGGCGCAGCGTCAGGATCGCCGCGCTGGCCGCGGCCGCGACCAGGGGCAGCGTGGCCGCGAGCGCGAGCGGGTACGGCGCGAAGAAGTCGATGAGGATCGCCTTCGGCCGCAGCACCGCGACGTCCCACCACGCGAGGAAGCCGTAGCCGAGCCCGAGGCCCAGGAGGAGCGCCGCGCCGGCGCAGAGCAGGTGCTCGAGGAGCACCTTCGCGGCGAGCCGCCGCCGCGTGATGCCGACCGCGAGGAGCAGCGCGAACTCGTCGGAGCGCGCCTGGAACGCGATGAGGGCCAGCAGCACCACCACGAGGGCCACGATCACCGAGATCGAGCCCACCACCGCGTTGAGGATCGTCGGGAGGTTCTCGAGCATCTTCTCGGTGCGCTTGCGCCAGAACGCCTCGTCCCACACGCGCAGCGCCGGGCGGCCGGCCTCGTCCTTCGCGGCGTTCAGGTACGCGTCGCTCTCGGCCTTGCGCCCGGGCTTCGCGTAGACGACCTGGAACGACTCGATCCTTGACAGCACGAACGTCGGCATCGCCGCGTAGTCGAAGTCCACGAGCCCCACGCGCGACGGGCCGTCCACGATGCCGGTGACCGTGAACCGCCCGGGCGTCGCGTCCTCGAGGTCCACCAGGCGGCCGAACGCGTCCCCCACCTTCATCCGCCGCGCGCGCGCGACGTCGGCGTGGATCGCCGCGCCGTCGGTGCCCGGCGCCGGCAGCACGCCCTCGACGAGCCGGTTGCCCACGCGGCGGAGGAAGTCGGCGTGCTCGTCGGCGCGGAGCGCCACCAGCATCGTGAACGACTCCCCCACCACCATGGGCGTGCGCATCCAGAGCGCCTTCGCCTGGACGCGGCGCTCCAGCGCCGGGTTCGCGTCGAGCAGCGCCGAGAGCCCCTCGTCGAAGTCGGCGCGGCTCATGGGCGTGACCGCGGTGTAGACGGTGAGCGGCCGCAGGTTGGCCTCGACGGTCGCGCCGAAGCCCGTGAGCGGCGTCACCACCGCGAGCACCAGCGCGGTCACGAGGGCCTGCACGACCACCGCCGGCAGCACCCGGCGCGGGTTGCGCGCCAGGAACCGGAGCGCGCCCAGCTCGCCCGCGGGGCGCGGCCCCCGGCGCCCTCCGACGGGAGGACCCGTGACGGGCCCACCAGCGACGGGAGGACCTGTGACCGGACGACCTGTCACCGGACGACGTCGATGCGCACGAGCACCGGTTCGCCGTCCACGTCGAGCGCGTCGGCGGGCGGCGCCTCGAGCGACGGGTCCTCGCGGACCTCGACGGCGAGCACCTCGTCGCGCAGCCACGCCGCGTGCGCGCCGATGGCGGCGGCCAGGGGGCCCGACGCCTTCCACGCGAGCCGCACGCGGTCGGTCACCTTCAGGTCCTTCGCCTTGCGCAGCGCCTGCAGCGCGTGGACGACCTCGCGGACGAGGCCCTCCGCGACGAGCGCCGGGGTGAGCGCGGTGTCGAGGCGGACGAGGATGCCCGCCGCGAACTCGGAGGCGCCGCCGCCGGTGTCGGCCGCCACGAAGCGGACGTCGCCGGGGAACAGCTCGGCCTCGCGGCCGCCGCCGAGCGCGACGCGGGCGGCGCCGTCGCGGGCGAGCCGCAGCGAGAGGTCGCGCACCCCCGCCGCGTCGAGGCGGGCCACGGCCTCCTCGGTGGGCTGGGTGAGCGCGGCGAGGCGGCGCGCCGCCTCCTTCTTCTGGAGCGACGCCGACATCGACGCGCTCGCCTCGAAGCCGCGCACGAGGTCGAGCCGCTTCACGTTGAGCTCGTCGAGCACGACGGCGCGGTGCGCGTCGAGGAAGTCCATGACCGCCGGGTCGCTGTGGCCCGTCGTCAGCGCCGCGAGCGGCTGCCGGACGCGGTGCCCGGCGCGGTTGCGCGCGGCGTGGCCGAGCGACACCACGGTGCGGAGCGCCTCCATGCGCGCCTCGAGGGCGCCGTCGCAACGGGCCTCGTCCGCGACCGGCCACGGCGCGAGGTGGACGCTGGCGGCGGCGCCCGCGGCGGCGGGCGACAACGCGCGGTGGATCACGTCCGGCAGGAACGGCGCGAACGGCGCCATGAGGCGCGCCACCGTCCGAAGCACGAGGTGCAGCGTCCGGTAGCCCTCGCGTTTGTCGTCGGTGAGCGCGCCCTTCCAGAACCGGCGGCGGTTGCGGCGGACGTACCAGTTCGAGAGGTCCTCGACGACGAAGTCCACGACCCGGCGGCCGGCCTTCGACGTCTCGAACGCCTGGAGGTCGGCGGTCACGTCGCGCACGAGGGAGTGGAGCCGCGACAGGAGCCAGCGGTCGAACACGCCCGAGGGCGGCGCGCCCTCGGGGTCGACCGACGCGTCGTAGCCGTCGGCGTTCGCGTACATCGCGAAGAACGCGTAGGTGCTCGCGAGCGTGCCGAAGAGGCGGTTGCGGAGCTCGACGAGCTCGGTCTCGTCGAAGCGGACGGGCAGCCACACCGGGCGCGAGGCGAGGACGTACCACCGGCTCGCGTCGGCGCCGCAGCGCGCGACGAGGGCCATGGGGTCCACGGTGTTCCCGCGGCTCTTCGACATCTTCTTGCCCTTCGCGTCGAGCACCATGTCGTTCGACACGACGGCGCGGTAGGCGCCGCGGTCGGCGTGCATGACGCTGACGGCGAGGAGCGAGTAGAACCACCCGCGGGTCTGGTCGATGCCCTCGGAGATGAAGTCGGCCGGGTGCCCGACGGCGACCTTCTCGCGGTGCTCGAACGGGTAGTGCCACTGCGCGAACGGCATGGCGCCCGAGTCGAACCAGCAGTCCACGACCTCGGGCGTGCGGCGCATCGTGCCCGCGCAGCCCGCGGCGCCCGGGGTCCCGCCGGTGCCGCAGGCCCCACCGGTTCCGCAGGGCCCACCGGTTCCGCAGGGCCACGTCGGGGCGTCGACCCACGGCCGGTGGAGGTCGAGGGGCTCCGGCAGCCCGCCGGCCTTCTCGCGCAGCTGCGCGATCGAGCCCACGGCCTCCTGCCGCCTGCAGCCGTCGCACACCCACACCGGGAGCGGCGTGCCCCAGTACCGGTCGCGCGACACGGCCCAGTCCACGTTGTTCTCGAGCCACCCGCCGAACCGGCCCTTGCCGGTGGACTCCGGGTACCACGCCACCTCGCGGTTGATCGCGATCATCCGCTCGCGGAACCTCGTCGTCGCGAGGTACCACGAGTCGCGCGCGTAGTAGAGGAGCGGCGTGTCGCAGCGCCAGCAGTGCGGGTAGCTGTGGACGAGCGTCTCCTGGCGGAACAGGAGCCCCTGCTCCTTCAGGAACCGCAGGACGTCCTTGTCGGCCTCCTTCACCGGCTTGCCGGCGACGAGGCCCGCGCGCGGCCCCGCGACGAAGCGGCCCGAGGCGTCGACGGGGTGCAGCGTCGGCAGCCCGTCGCGCCGGCCGACCGACGCGTCGTCCTCGCCGTACGCCGGCGCCATGTGGACGACGCCCGAGCCGTCTTCGGTCGTCACGAACGTCGCGGGCCGCACGGTGAACGCGTTCGGCGTCGGCGTCACGTCGTACAGGTCGAGCAGCCGCCGGTACCGCCGCCCGACGAGGGCCGCGCCCTTCGCGCGCTCGAGCACGTGCACCTGCTCGGGCTTCGCCTTGAGCGCCGCCAGCCGGGCCTCCGCGAGCCAGAGCACCTCCTGCTTGCCGCCCGCGTCGGACAGCCGCACCTTCACGTAGTCCACCTCGGGGTGGACCGCCAGCGCGACGTTGCTCGGCAGCGTCCACGGCGTCGTCGTCCACACGAGGAACGCCTCGGGCAGCTCGTGGCCCGCCGCGTCGAGCGCGCGGAAGCGCACGAAGACGCTCGGGTCCTGGACGTCCTTGAAGCCGAGGCCCACCTCGTGCGACGACAGCGGCGTGCCGCAGCGCGGGCAGTACGGCAGGACCTTGTGGCCCTTGTACAGGATCCCCTTGCGGTGGAACTCCGCGAGGAGCGCCCACAGGCTCTCGACGTAGTCGTTGCTGCACGTGATGTAGGCCGACTTGAGGTCGACCCAGTAGCCCGTGCGGCGCGTGAACTCCTCCCAGTGCGAGAGGTACGTGAACACCGAGTCGCGGCACGCCTGGTTGAAGGCGGCGATGCCCATCTTCTCGATGGCGTCCTTGCCCGACAGGCCGAGCTTCTTCTCGGCCTCGATCTCGACGGGCAGGCCGTGGGTGTCCCAGCCGGCCTTGCGCTCGACGTAGTACCCCTCCATCGTCTTCCAGCGGCAGACGAGGTCCTTGATGCTGCGCGAGATGAGGTGGTGGAGGCCGGGCTTGCCGTTGGCCGTGGGCGGGCCGTCGTAGAAGTGGAACGCGCGGCGCCCGCGACGGGCCTCGAGGCTCCTCGCGAACGTCTGCTCGGCGTCCCAGAGGGAGAGGACCTCCTCCTCGAGGGCGACGAGGCGGTCCGGTCGGATGTCTTCGCGCAGCGGCATAGGGTCCGGAGGATACCGCTCCGCCCCGGTCCCGCCCGTCCCCGCCCCACCGGCCCCGCCGCGGCGACGGGCTCGGCCAGGGGCCCGCTCGGGGTTCGGGACCGCGAGGCCCGCCGGCCGCCGGCCCCCGCCGGCGACCGGGCCTCGCGGTCCCGCGCCGGGTGACCGGGTCCCGCACCGCGACCCGCACCGTGGCCCGCACCGTGGCCCGCCCCGCGCCGGGCCGCGCGGCCGCGGGCGCCCGCAGCGGCCCGCGGAGCGTTCGAAGCGGCCCGCGAAGCGTCAGAAACGTATCGTGGCCGAGAGGCCGAACCACAGGCCGACGTCGGCCTGCGCGTCGACGAGCTCGTTCCCGTCGCGGTCGTCGAACCGCAGGTCGGCGTAGGCGTTGACGCCGACGGCGCCGGAGATCGTGACGTTCGGGCGCGGGCGGAGGTCGAGCTCGAGGCTCACGGGGACCCGCACGTCGCGGAAGACGCCCTCGGGCACGCGGTCGGTGGCGGCGAGGCGGAACTCGCGCCGGACGTACCGGGCGGACGCGGCCACGGCGACGCGCTCGGACAGCGCGTAGGTGGCGCGGAGGCCCGCGCCGCGGAACTCGAAGCGGACGGGGCCCTCGCTGGGCCCGGCGCCCATGATCGTCACGATGGGGACGATGGTGGGGTCGTCCTCGAGGGACGTCGAGTAGAGCCCGCCGACGAGGACCGCGAGGCTCGACGAGACGCGGCGGCGCACGGTGGCGACGACCGACGCGGTGGTGCCGTCGGACGCGTCGGCGCCCGGGGCGAAGCCCGTGGAGACGGTGACGGCGCCGGCGAAGGCCCACGTGTCGTCGAGGGTGAGCTTGAGGCCCGGCGCGACGTAGACCGTCGTGCCCTCCTCGAAGAGGCGGCCCGCGCCGGGCACGAGGCGCGCGGGGTCGGAGAAGTCGTACGTCGAGCGCTCGGCGCCGAGGTCGAAGCCGACCGTCCAACGCGGCGAGACCTCGTAGGTCGTGAGGACGTCGAAGCCGCCGCGCCGCACGGAGACGTCGCCGCGGTCGTCCTCGAGGTCGGCGGCCGGCGAGAAGGTGGCGACGCCGGTCGCCTGCACGCGCCAGCGCGGCGCGCACGTCGCGGAGGCGGGCGCGACGGGGCACGGCGGGCGGGCGGCGTCGCCGGCCGAGGCCTCGCGCGCGACGACGACGGCGAGGAGCGCCGCGAGGAGCGCGAGGGGGACGGCCGCGCCGCGCGCGGGGCGGCGGCTCATGCGGCCCCCGTCCGCGTCGGGCCCGCGACGGACTCGCGATAGGCGACCACGCGGGGGTCCGTCGAGGCGAGGAAGCCGTCGGGGGGGCCGTCGAACGCCACGACGCCGCCCGAGAGGAAGACGAGCCGGTCGCTGATGGCGCACGCGCCGCGCACGTCGTGGGTCACGACGACGCTGGTGACGCCGAGGCGGGCCTGGAGGTCGGCGATCAGCTTCAGGATGCGGGCGGAGTTGAGCGGGTCGAGGCCGCTCGTGGGCTCGTCGTAGAAGATCACCTCGGGCCGCGGCGCGATGGCGCGGGCCACCGCGAGGCGCTTCTTCATGCCGCCCGAGAGCTCCTCGGGCTGGAGCCGCGGGTTCGTCTCCGCGAGGCCGACGGCGTCGAGCGCCCAGCGGACGCGCTCGTCGACCTCCTTCGCCGGCAGGCGGAGCACCTCGCGGAGCTCGAGGGCGACGTTCTCGCCGACGTCGAGGCCGCTGAAGAGGGCGCCGAACTGGTAGACGACCGAGCACCGCTTGCGCAGCGGGATCAGCGCGTCGTCGGACCGGCCCGCGACGTCGACGCCGAGCAGCGTGGCGGAGCCCTGGTCGGGCGTCAGGAGGCCGAGCATCACCTTGAGGAGCACGGTCTTGCCGCCGCCGCTCTCGCCGAGGATGGCGACGGTCTCGCCGCGCCGCACGCGGACGCTCACGCCGCGGAGCACCCGCTTGGCGCCGAACGAGACGTGGGCGTCGCGGACGTCGATGACGGCTTCGTCGGAGCGGGCGGGCACGGGCACCTCGACCGCATCCTACGTCGCACGCGGGCCCCCGCCCCCGACGGAACCGGTCACACGCGGCGGCGCGAGCCGACCGGATCGGTCCGAGCCCGGCGAGGCGACGGGGCGGCGGCGCGGCCCGCCCGCGCGCGACCGCGGGTCGAGCGAGTCACGCGGGCGCGACCGCGAGGCACGTGAGGTCGTCGGCCTGCGGGACGTGGGCGGTGAACCCGACGACGTTCTCGCAGAGGCGCCGCACGAGCCCCACGGGCTCCGCCGGCGCCGCGCCGACCGCGGCGTGCAGCCGGTCGTCGCCGAAGCGGTCGCCGGCCGGGCCCACGGCGTCGAGGAAGCCGTCGGTGAGCAGCACGAGCGTCTCGCCCGGCGCGAGCCGGTGGCGCGCGACGGCGTAGGTCTGCGCCGACGCGACGCCGAGCGGCAGGCCCGCGCCGTCCTCCCAGCGCGTGACCGCGCCGGACGCGGTGCGCAGGAGCGGCGCGAGGTGCCCGGCGTTGCCGACGAGGACCTCGCGGGTCCGCGGGTCGAACACCGCGTAGCAGAGCGTGACGAACATCCCGCGCGTGCTGCGGCGCGCGACGATCTCGTTGACCGACGCGAGGGTGGCCGCGACGTCGTCGTGGAACAGCGCCTCGTACCGGACGTCCGACAGGATCCGCGCCGCGAACAGCGCCGCGGGCACGCCCTTGCCCGACACGTCGCCGACGACGAGGCCCGTGCGGCCGTCGGGGAAGCGGATCACGTCGTAGAGGTCGCCGCCCACCTGCTGCGCCGGGATGGTGGCGACGGCGCCCGCGAGGCCCGGCGCGTCGGGGAAGGTGCCCGGGAGGAACGTCTGCTGGATCTCGGCCGCGAGCTCGAGCTGCTGCCGCATGCGGTCGCGGTCGCGCTCGGCCTCCTGCAGGCGCGCGCGCTCGAGGGCCACGGCGGCCTGCGCCGCGAACGCCTCGACCAGCGGCACGTCGCGCTCCGAGAACCGGCGCGTGATCGCGTTGCTGTCCACGTAGATGACGCCGAGGATCCCGCGGTCGGTCCGCAGCGCGACGCAGAGGATCGTGCGGAGCGAGAGGTTGACGATGGAGAGGCGCGCGTTGTAGGCCGAGCTGTTGGCCGCGTCGTCGATGAGGCGCGTCTCGCCGGTCTCGGCGACCTCCTTCACGACGGACTCGCTCACGCGGAACTTCTCGGCCTCGAGCGCGCGGCCCTTGCGGTCGCGCGCCAGCGCGAAGCGCAGGCCCCCGCCCTCCTTCAGCACGAGGAAACCGCGGTCGGCCTTCGTGACCGTGACCAGGCTGTCCACGACGGCCGTCGGGAGCGCCGCCGCGTCGCGCTCGGCGTTGATGCGGCGCGAGACGTCGAGCAGCAGCCGCAGGGCCTCGACGTCGAGACGCGGGTCGGCGACCGGCGAGGGGGAGGGCTCGCCGGCGGGTCGGGACGGGTCGGGGCCGAGGGTCATGGGTGGGCGGGCCCGGTTGTACCCCCGGGGGCCGGGGGCACGCGGATCACGGACGACAGCGCCGCCACGACCCACCGGGGGTCGAGCCCCTCGCCGACCTCGGCGTCGGCGCAGCGCTGGCGCGCCGTCGCCACCACGGGGTCGCTGCCGACCCCCGTGCCGCCCTCGGCGACGGCGTGGCGGAGCCGCTCGAGCACCCCGGCGAACCCCGCCGCGTCGCCGTCCTCGACCCGGGCGCGCGCGACGATCAGCGCCGCGATCGCGCGCCGGCGGGCAATGCGCTCCCGCGCGACGTCGTCGAGGTCGGCGGCGCCCGCGGCGGCGGCTTCGTACGCGTCGAGCGCCCCCGCCGCGTCGGCGTTGCACCGGCGGACGTCGCCGAGGGCGACCCACGTCTCGGCGTGGCTCGGCGCGGCCTGCGCCGCCGCGACGAGCGCCTCCTCCGCGCGTTCCGTCGCGCCGCGGCGCTCGAGGCAGCGGCCGAGGGCCAGCCGCGTCTCCGCGTCGGCCTGCCCCTCGGCGATCGCGCGCAGCAGCGTCGTCTCGGCCTCCGCGAGCTTCTCGGCGGCCAGCAGCAGCCGCCCGAGGTTGGCCCGCGCGAGCGCGAACCCCGGCTCGATCTCGAGCGCGCGGCGCAGCGCCGTCTCCGCGCCCTGCAGGTCGCCCATGGCGTGCCGCGCGGCGCCGAGGTTGTTCCACCCCTTGGCGCGCGCGGGCTCGAGCGCGACGGACCGCGCGGCGGCCGTCTCGGCCTCCTGCCACCGCGAGGCCGCGAGGAGGGCCGTCGCGAGGTTGTGCCACGCGCGCGCGCGCTCCGGGTCCTCGGCGACCGCGCGCCGCCAGGCGTCGATGGCGCCGTCGCGGTCGCCGCGCCGCCATCGCGCGCTGCCGAGCTGCTGCCACGCGCCGACCTGCCGGCCGTCGGCGGCGACGGCCCGCGCGAAGAGCCGGGCGGCCTCGCCATAGTTGCCCGTGCGGTAGGCCGCCGCCCCGGCGCGCAACGCGCGCTCGACGACGACCTGGGCGTCCTCCTCCGCGGCCATGGAGGGCGATTGTAGCCCGGCGCCCTCGGCCCGGGAGCCCCCCCCGCGCCCGGACCTCCGCCCCGAGGGCCCCCCCGAGGCCGGTCGCTGATACCCTGCCGCCGCCCCCCCGGCGGAGGTCCCGATGATCCAGGGCCGCGACGTCGTCACGCTCGACACGTTCACCCCCGACGAGATCCGCTACGCGATCTCGCGCGCCCACGCCATGAAGGCCGAGGGGTTCGGAATGCCGCTCCAGGGGCGCGCGCTCGCGATGGTGTTCTTCAACCCGTCGCTGCGCACCCGGGCCTCGTTCGCGATCGCCTTCTCGAGCCTCGGCGGCACGGTCATCGACCTCACCGCCGAGCGCGACATCTGGAACCTCGAGCTGCGCGACGGCGCCGTGATGGCGGGCGTCGCCGAGGAGCACGTGAAGGACGCCGCGCGCGTGCTCTCCGAGTACGCCGACGCCATCGCCATCCGCTCCCTCGCGCGCCACGACGACTGGGCCATGGAGCGGCGCGACCTCGTCCTCGTCTCGTTCCAGAAGCACTCGTCGGTCCCGATCTTCAACATGGAGAGCGTCCTCGAGCACCCCTGCCAGGCGTGGGGCGACGCGCTCACCCTCGAGGAGGAGTTCGGCGACCTGCGCGGCCGCAAGCTCGCGCTCACGTGGGTCTACAGCCCCACGGCCCGCCCGCTCGCGGTCCCCCACGGCGCCGCCATCATGGCCGCGAAGCTCGGCATGAACCTCACGATCTGCCACCCCGAGGGCTACGACCTCGACCACGGCGTCCTCGACCTCGTGCAGCGCAACGCCCGCGAGCACGGCGGCACCGTGCGGTTCACGTCGGACCTCGCCGACGCCGCCACGGGCGCCCACGCCGTCTACGCGGCGTCCTGGGGCGCGACGAACCTCCACGGCCGCCCGGACGAGGAGCGGCTCCTGCGCAGCCGCCACACCGACCGCCGGATCACGGCGGACCTCATGGCGAAGACGCAGTCGGGCCGCTTCCTGCACGCGATGCCCGTCCGCCGCAACGTCGAGGCCGACGACGCGGTGGTGGACGCGCCGAGCAGCCTCGTGATCCGCCAGGCGGGCAACCGCCTCCACATCCAGCGCGCGCTCTTCGCCGAGGTCCTCGCGTAGGGCGTCGCGTCGCCCGGCCGGCGGCGCGGGCCGGGCCGGCCGCACCGCGCGCGGCGCACGCGCGGCCGGGTCCCGCCCCGGGGCGGTGTCAGCGGCGGCCGCGGGCCGCGAGCGCCGACAGCAGCATCATGCCGCCGAACGCCAGGAACGTGCCGCCGACGGCGTAGGCGAGGACCTGCGGCCAGAGGATGACCGCGAGGCCCGCTCCGCAGCAGAGCGCCCCGGCGAAACCGAGGGCCGCGCGCCACGAGAACGAGCGGCCGACCTGGACGACGAAGCGGGGTTCGACGGACATGGCCCGACGGTACCGGGACGCGAGGCCCGCGGGAAGCCGTCGGCGGGCCCCCGGGACCCCGGGGCCGGGCGGGCGCCGGGGCCGGTTCCACCCCGGCAATCTCGCGACGGGTGCCGCGCGCGGTCGTACGTTGCGCGGCCAACCGCCGGGTGCGAACGACATGGCTGACAAGCAGAACCGCCTCGCCGAGAACGTCCAGGGCAAGTTCTACGTGGACGATCAGTGCATCGACTGCGACGCGTGCCGCGAGACGGCGCCCGACTTCTTCCGGCGGAACGACGAGCGCGGCTACTCCTTCGTCTACAAGCAGCCGACGACGGAAGAGGACAAGGCCCTCTGCTACGAGGCGAAGGAAGGCTGCCCGGTCGAGGCCATCGGCGACGACGGCGACTGACCGCCGCCCCGCGGCGCGCTCCGGGGGAACCCGACTGCGGGGACCCGACCGCGGGGGCCCGACCGCGCGCGCCTGACCGCCGAGACCTGACCCCGCGAACGGCGCGCGCCCCCGCGGCGAACGGGCCTCGCGGTCCCGCGCCGGGCGGCCGTTTCCCGTGGACCTGACGGTCCCGTGGACCCGAGCCGAACGCCGGCGACCGGGCCTCGCGGTCACCCGCCGGGGTCCGCGCTCCCGGAGATCGGCAGCCGGCTCGCCGGCCGCCCAACCTGCCGGCCTACTTGCCGGCCTACTTGCCGGCCAACCTGCCGGCCAACCTGCCGGCCGCCTCGCCGGTCTACTTGCCGGCCTTCGCGGCGGCCACGGCGGCCTTGCCGGCCTCTTCCTGCTGCTTCTGCTCGGCGTCGAGCGCCTTCTTCTTCGCGGCGAGGGCGTCCTTGTTCTTCTCGGCCCACGCGCGGGCGTCCTTGCCGGAGCCGAAGGCCTCGCCCGTGAGGTCCTTGAGGACCATGTAGACGATCTCGCCCGCGGAGCGCATGCGGCGCGCCGCCGACTTGCCCTTCCGCGCGTTGCCGGCCGCGGCCGCGCGGGCCTGCGCCTCGGCGGCCTGCTGGTCGCCGTTGCCGGCCGTGCCCGTGTCGACGCTCGCCGACGCGCCGTCCCACTTCACGCCGTCCTCGACCTTCAGCTCCTTGAGCAGCTCGAGCACGGCGTCGAGCGCGCGCACGTCCTTCATGTCGCCGATGGCGTCGAGGGCCGCGCGCACGACCGCGTGGTCGTCGTGGCGGCAGAGCGCGAGCAACACGGGGAGCGACCCGCGGTGGCGGAGCACCTCGACGGTGTCGATGACGTGCGTGATCGTCTCGACGTCCTTCGACTTGAGGTCGAGGCCGCTCATCACGGCCTTGCCGGCGACGTCGGGGATCGCGCGCTGCCGCTCGAGGTTCTGGTAGGCCGCGGCCCGCAGCTCGGGGTCCTTGTGCTTCGTCACCTTGACGAGCTCTTCCACGACGAACGGGTGGTTGACCGCGCCGAGCGCGTCCACCGCGTCGGCCTTCTTGGCGACGTCCTTGCCCTTGAACTCCGCCTTGAACGCCGTGATCGCGGCCTTCGCCTCGGCGGTGGTCGCGAGCGGCGGCACCGGCTTCGGCGCGACCTCCTGGGCGGGCTCCCCGGCGCGGACCGCGGGGGCGGCGAGGGCGAGGAACACGAGCACGGCGGCGGGCGGAACGAGACGCACGGCGAGGACCTCCCGGGACCTCCGGCCAGCGTAGCACCGACGGCGGGCGCGGACCCGGCGGAGGGACGCGAGGCCCGGCCTACTTCGTCAGGTCGAGGTAGACCCCCCCGGTGCTCTTCGCGATCCCCTCCGCGAGGAGCTGCCGGTTGGCGCCCATGTCCACGACGGAGATCGCGACGCCTCGCGTGCGGGCGCGGAACGCCACGCCCTTCTCGACCGCGTCCGGGTCGATCACGTCGCCCTTCGTCGGGACGTTGTTCAGCACGAGGAAGACCTGGTCGGGGCCGGCCTTCAGCGCCTTGTCGTCCGTCGGGCCGCCGAGGTCGAGGGCCGTCAGCAGCGCCTCCCAGACGTTGATGCCGTCGTCGGTCTGGAGCTTCGCGAACGCGTCGTCGAGGGTCTTCTTCGAGGCGGTGCTCGGGGGGACGAGCTTCTTGCCGAAGATGCCCGCCACGTCCTCGGCGAAGACGACGACCTCGAACCGCGAGCTCGCGGGCAGCCCGTCCACCGCGTGCCGGACGTGGGCCTGCGCGAGCTGCATCCGCGACTTCAGCTGGCGCCAGGGGATGCGCTCGCCGTCCTTCGGCGTGCAGAGCGCCTGCAGGCGCTCGCGTTTGGCCTCGTCGGCGAGCGCGTGCGCGTCGCTCATCTGCAGGCTGCGGTCGAGGACGAACACGACGCGCTCCCCGGTCACGGGGAGCCCGAAGAACGACGGCGGGTGCGTGGGCTTCGCCTCGACGAGCTTCGGGTCGGTGCCCGCGACGACGGCGGCCCACGCCGCGGGGGAGTCGCCGAGCCCCTGGCGGGTGATCGCCTCGAGCGCCGCGACGACCTCGCCGCGCACGCGGCCCTTCTCGAGCGCGAGCCGCGCGACGAGCGGGGCGACGGCCGCGCGGTCGCCGAGCGCGCCGAGGGCCCGGGCCGCGGCCACGCGCACGTGCGGCGCGTCCTCCGCGAGCGCCGCGAGGAGCGCCGGGGCGGCGCCGCTGCGGCCGGGCACCGCGAGCGCGGCGGCGGCCAGCCCCGCGATCGTGGGCGGCGCGTTGACGACGGCGTCCGTCAGCGCGGCGTCGACGTCGGCGCCGCGGACGCCGCGCAGGGCCTGCGCGGCGACCACCCGCTCGGTGCCCTTGGCGCCCTTGAACGACGCGACGAGCGCCTGGCGCGCGGCCTCCGAGCGGAACCGCGCGAGCGTGTCGACGGCGGCGGCGAGCACGACGGGGTGCGTCTCGGCCCCGGCCGCGGCAAGGATCGCGGCCGCCGCCGGCCCGCCGTCGTGGTCCTGGAAGGCGCCGTACGCGCT